>CAKZYJ010000103.1 GCA_937884755.1 uncultured Flammeovirgaceae bacterium | reverse complement strand
ACCCGGTTCATCAGTTTACTGAAGTTGGTAGAATCTATCCGTAGGTAGGAGGCTATATCTTTTTGGGAAACCATATTGAGTAGGTGAGAGCTGCGTTGGACAAACACTCTAAAGCGGGTTTCCATATCAAAAGCCAGTAATTCGTGCTGCCGTTCTATCACTCCTGCCAAAAGATACTCCACTGCTTTTCGGTAGAGGGTTTCAATCTCCCGATACCTCCGCATCAATTCCTCATGCTTATCATACGATAGCCGTAAGAACTTACTATTGGTGATGGTTTCTAAGTAGTATCGAGAAGGGGTCTGGGTGAAAAATGATTCAGGAATACCGCTGAACGAAGGAGCGTAAACAAAGGCAATAACGTGCTGCTTATCCCCATTCAGGTAGTAAGATTTTTGGATGCCTTCTACCACGTAGTAGGTATATCGCTCGGTTTCACCCGGAGCGGTCATAATGGTTTTCTTAGGCAACTCGTAGGGTGTCCAGTGCGAAAGATACTCTTCCAGTATCTTATCATCTACTAAATAGATCTTTGTTAAAAACTCTTTCATCTGGGCCGCTACATCCATACTGTCAAATATACCCTGGAATGTAGTTGAGGACAAATTACTTTAAATGGCATTAACCCTCCAGCCTCATTCGGAGTTTCCTTGATTGGTTGCTCCGAATGGGCGAAGAGCATTAGCATGTAATAGCTAACTCGCTTTTACTGCTGAAATAGAGACTCATCGGTTGAATCTTGGTCTTCCTTTGAAGAGCTCTCCATCTCAATGATTACTTCGATGGTATCTTCTTTTTTTCTTATCGGTTGAATAGGAACACCACCGATAAGACCTACACCCATCGAGCCTAAGGCTATCAGAAGAATCAGCCCGATAAGCCTCAGGGTTCTCTTAAATTTTTTCATAAGAATACCGGGTGGCAAGCACTGTTGCCACGAATAGAATGGTGAATAATAAAAATTGGCTTGCCCAACTGAGAGAGTCAGGCGTCGGATAGAGGTTATCCGATCAGTAGATGTGGCTTATCGTCTTCTTCGGGGTTTTGAAGAACCGCCCGGTAGAGAAAAAATACCCGGAAAATTTTTATAGAAAGGTATTGGTGTCTAAGATGATTCCCCATTAGCTTCGTTAGCCTATTAAAATCACGCTCGGCCAGCTTTTCGTGATTAGCAAAGCTAATTGAAGGGAACGCTTGAGGAAAGGAAGGTAAGCTGAAGTAAAGGTGACCACGCTTTACTCTCTGACGATCTGAAACAACTAGCTCTATCTGCTGAGCTCGTTCGGTCGGAGTTTGCGCCCAGCCAGTGTATCCCGAAAAAGAAAGCAGACTTAGCAACAAGGAAGTAATCACCCACCATCGGGTGAAACTTCCTGGCTGATATAGTCTTGCGTTTTTCATTTCATTGCCTAGAGTAATGATTTTCTTAATGTCTCGGTAGCATTGTTCCAACTATTCAGCACAAATCGAGACAAGTGTACGTCTAAGCAGCACCGACCGCCGCATTCTCTTCGGCTTCAGCCGCTTCGTAGGCTTCTACCGGCAAACAGCTGCACATTAAGTTACGGTCGCCGTAGGCATCGTCAATACGACTTACTGAAGGCCAGAATTTTTTCTCCCGCACAAAGTCTAGGGGAAATACCGCTTTTTCGCGAGAGTAAGGGAAGTCCCAACTATCCGCGGTAGCTACCGCCATCGTGTGGGGGGCATTTTTCAGCACATTGTTCTGGGCATCCGCTACTTCGTTCTCAATCTCTCGAATTTCCTGGCGGATTTCAATTAGCGCATCGCAGAAGCGATCTAGCTCGACTTTGCTTTCACTTTCGGTAGGCTCAATCATCATGGTTCCGGCTACCGGAAACGACACGGTGGGTGCGTGAAAGCCGTAGTCCATCAGTCGCTTGGCAATATCCGTAACTTCTATACCCACTTTCTTAAACTCCCGGCAGTCGATGATCATCTCGTGCGCACTGCGGCCTTTCTTACCGGTATACAGTACCGGATAGTGTCCTTCCAGCCGGTCTTTAATGTAATTGGTATTCAAAATGGCAATCTGGGTAGCCTGAGTAAGTCCTTCTCCACCCATCATGGCAATGTAGGCGTAGGAAATAGGCAAAATGCTGGCACTGCCTACCGGAGCCGCAGAAATAGCTCCGATAAACTCTTCTGAATACTGAGATGGATCTAGCGGTAAATGAGGTACTAAATGCTCGGCTACTCCAATGGGTCCCATACCCGGCCCTCCGCCGCCATGAGGTATACAAAAGGTTTTGTGCAGATTCAAGTGGCACACATCCGCTCCGATATTAGCCGGACTGGTAATTCCTACTTGGGCGTTCATGTTGGCGCCATCCATGTATACCTGCCCACCGTGCTGGTGTATCAATCCGCAAATCTCCTGAATATCTTCTTCAAACACCCCGTGGGTGGAAGGATAGGTGACCATTAGCGACGAAAGATTTTCACTATGCTTCTCAGCTTTATCCCGCAAATCGGCAATATCTATATTTCCGTGCTCGTCGCACTTCACCAGCACTACCTTCATTCCGGCCATTACTGCCGAGGCAAAGTTGGTTCCGTGGGCAGAAGTAGGTATCAGCGCAATATTTCGGTGGCCCTCTCCCCTTGCCTGATGGTAGCTACGAATAACCATTAAGCCAGCAAACTCTCCCTGGGCTCCAGAGTTAGGCTGCAACGAAACGTCGGCAAAACCGGTAACCTCACTCAACCAGACGCGCAAGTCATTTAGTAATTGCTGGTAGCCTTTGGTTTGAGAGGCCGGAGCGTAGGGATGCAACTGACCAAATTCGGGCCAAGTAACCGGAATCATCTCAGCGGTAGCATTGAGCTTCATGGTGCAGGAACCCAGCGCAATCATAGAGTGCACTAGTGAAAGATCTTTATTCTCCAGTTGCCTAATATACCGCAGCATCTCGTGCTCCGATTGGTAACTATTGAAAACCGGATGCTCAAGATAATGGCTCTTTCTTACCAATGCATCAGGCCAATTCAACGAGAGGCTCTCGGCCTCTTCCGATAAATTGATCGTAGAATGAGTGCCACTCACATCCTTGAACAGATTCAAAATCTGCTCTACACCTGCCATATCGGTGGTTTCATCCAGAGAAATCCCTACGCTGCCGTCAGCGAAGTAGCGAAAGTTCATTAATTGGCTTTCGGCTTTCTTCTTCAGTTTGGCGGTATCAATTCCAGCTACCTTTAGTGTATCGAAGTAGTTGACGTTTTGCTGTTCCAGTCCGAGCGACTGCAAGCCTTTTTCCAGTAGTTTGGTAAGACCATGGGTACGCTGGGCAATGTTTCTTAGCCCTTGGGGACCGTGATAAACAGCATACATTCCCGCCATTACGGCCAATAGCACCTGGGCGGTACAGATATTGGAAGTAGCCCGATCCCGCTTAATGTGTTGCTCGCGGGTTTGTAATGCCATTCGGAAAGCCGGATTCCCGTTAGTATCTACTGAAGCTCCGATAATGCGGCCGGGAATCTGGCGCTTAAACTCCTCCTTGGTAGCAAAAAAAGCGGCATGTGGGCCACCAAAGCCCATCGGAACTCCGAAGCGCTGGGTAGTACCTACCACACAATCCGCTCCCATCTCACCGGGAGGAGTAAGTAACGTTAAGGCTAATAGATCAGATGCTACAGCTACCTTTACTCCATTATCTTTAGCCGACTGGATCAGTGAAGAATGATCGTGAATTGCTCCATCAGCATTAGGATATTGCAGTAACAGTCCAAACAAATCCTCACTAGTCAAGTCAAGTGCATCCAAGGAAGCAACGTGCAGTTCTATTCCCAGAGGTTCGGCTCGGGTACGAAGCACATTCAGGGTTTGAGGAAAGGTATATTTATCCACAAAAAACCGTTTCGCCTGCTTTTTATTCCCTTTTCGGAGACTATAAAACATGCTCATGGCTTCCGCAGCCGCCGTAGCTTCGTCCAGCAAAGAGGCGTTGGCCAGCTCCATGCCGGTCAAATCCATCACCATGGTCTGGAAATTCACCAGTGCCTCCAGCCGCCCTTGAGCAATTTCGGCCTGATAGGGAGTATAGGCGGTATACCAGCCCGGGTTTTCCAGAATATTACGTTGAATCACTCCCGGAGTGAAGCAATTATAATAACCCTGCCCTAGATACGACTTGGCAACTTGGTTCTGCTGAGCAATGGTTTTAAGGTTTGCTAAGAACTCGGTTTCGGTCTGAGCCTGGGGAAGATTCAGTGGCTTTTCTAGTCGAATAGAAGCCGGAACAGTTTCGACAATAAGTTCCTCCAGGGAATCTACTCCCACTGCTTCCAGCATGGCTGCGATTTCCTGATCATCAGGCCCGTTATGGCGTTTTTCAAAAGGTAGGTACGACTGTACAGATAATTTCATGGACATTAGGTTCATCAAACTAAAGGGTTATTAAAAACAATCGGTAGTGAAGGTTGATGCTGCTTAGTAAAAGTCCAAATATAAGTGCGAATGGCCTAAGATTACTAGCTTCTTCGCAGAACTTTTAGATTACAAACTACCAACCTAAAAACAGCCCTGGAGGTTCAGGAAAAGAAGAGAAGTTGGGGGATTGAGCAGGGAGATTGGTGTCGGGGGTGGGAAAAGGTAAGTCGGAAGTTCAGTGTTCAGAGCGACCGCCGCCCGGTTCAAAGTTTTGAGACTAGAAAGTAGTCACAAGTAGGTTTAGGGAGAATAATGCATAAAGCGAGAATTGTGATCGCGTAGTGGCCGCCAGTGTCCAATGCAATTCAAAAATCGAGACTCAGCATTACGAACTTCGGACTTCAGTCTTCTCGCCTAAAAATTTGTGGACTATCAACTAAAATCTATCTGACGACTTTTTCCTCAGAGTGAAGAGCGTGACCTCGCCTCGGCTGAAAAAACGAACAGGGGCACCGGAAACCCCGCAACCATTACTGGTATAGCCTATCATATTTTGATGCTGCCAGAAGCCTTTTACCTTGCTTTTTCCTCGTCGCAGATTACGGATGACGGGCCAGCCGGTGGGTAGACACACCTGGCCGCCGTGGGTATGGCCGCACAGATATTAATTATAACCTGCTTCAGCAGCTTCATGGTAC
>CAKZYJ010000102.1 GCA_937884755.1 uncultured Flammeovirgaceae bacterium | reverse complement strand
CGGTAATTTACGCACCTTAACATTCAGTACTGGTGTGAAGGGTGCATTCTGAGTCTTTTGTATGCCTTCTAATTCAACTTTCGCTCTTGATTGCCAGTAGCGATATTCGTCATCGTCAGCTACGGACTGAACAAATTGCTGTAAAAAATTTGTAGCTTCCGAGTAGTGGCCCAGGGACTTATGAGTGATACCTAGATTGAACATTAGCAAGGGATGTCTTGCTTTATCATTTGCGTCTACTCGTTGGTAGTGAGTCAAGGCTTTTTCGTACTCAAACAAGTAGCGAAAACAATCGGCTAAATAGTAGTGGGCTTCACTTTGGGTGCTGTCTATTGAAAGAACTTTTTCATAATAGGCGATAGCTTCATATTATTGGCCCTGTTGGTATTTTTCTTGAGCAGCCCGTAAAAGCATTCGGGTAGGATCAGGCTTACCGTAACCAGTATAACTCGACACGATTATAAATAGCAATATGTATAATCCTTGTGCTCTCATATCAATGGGGTAGATCGTCTCTGGTAAGTTGAGTTTTTAGTGGGGATCATAATTACTAAAGAAACCTCCCAGGCCCCGCCAACACTGTAATATCCTAAGCTAGGATATTGGGCAAAATCCACACTACAGGCTAGTTGCACATTGTGGTGCTGTAGCCCCCCCGATAAAGCAACAGCATCGCCCCACCGATACCATAGTCCACCCATGACTACGGTCTTGGGTTGCCTGGGACTGTTCTTTCTTACTTGATACTGGGTGTAGGCGCCAATATTGATGTGGTACCTGGATTGCTGCCAAAGAACCAGGGCTTGCGGGCTTATTTTCCAGTAATACTTTCGGTAAGATGCGCTCCCATGCCAGGTGAGAGTAACTGGTAATTGTTGTTCCGAATCAGTAAATGATACATCCGGGCGATTTAGGTGCGAAATAGTCAAGCCGCTAGTCCACTCCCAGGGGCTAATTAGCGTATTTTTAAAGCTGTTGTACGACCAAACAATCCCCGCATCAGCCGAGAAGTATCCTAACCGATTTCGAACAACGGGCACCGAGGAAGATATACTGGGGTCGTATCCTACCGTAGCGTCATACTGCGACCCCCACCGGATACTCTCAAAATTTAGCGTTCGTTGCAGGTAACTGGTAGCCAACCCCAGCGAAATAACGTGCTTCTGGCGAAAATCAATCGGCAAATTATAAGCTCCGGCCAACTGCAATTCAGTATGCGTTAGCCATCCTTGCATACCAGCCCTCTCCCGTACGAAAGCCACTCCTAATCCGCCTACCGGAATTCTAGGGGAGTAGGGTTGGGTGATCGGGTAGATAGCCGAAGCAATATTAATTGGGTAGCTGTAAGCAAAATCGTTCCACTGCGACCGATACTGAGTAGTTACTAAAGGGAGGTCCGAGCTGCCAACCAGGGCAGGATTAATATTGATAGGCGATACATAGTACTGACTCATTGGAACTTGCTGGGCAAACAGATGATGGGTGCCAAATACCAAGCAGAGGTACAGAATTGGCCTAAGCCAGAACGATGATATGTTACCCCAATCTCTCACACCTAAAACTTCACAATGATATCTGAATGCTGAAAAGAGTTACCGGACAAAAATCTACCCGATACAACGTACCGAAACTTAGTGGTAGAAGCGTTGAGACCAGCAGTTGTCCAACCAGTTTGCGTGGCCTCTTCTAAAGAAGTTGTCTGATAGACCCACTTTCCCCAGGAATCTTGTACACCGAAATGAAAGTTGTTGAAAGAGAGGTAGCGTCCGTAGACTTTAATGGCTTTATCCTCGGGGTTAGTGGCTTCTGGGGAGAAGGCATTGGGTACGTAAACTTCTTCCTGAAGCTCTTCCGTAGTAAAACCTACCGAAATCCAGGGAAGTGAAGTGGGCTGATTACTAGCAAGTGTATATCGAGACTGATCTTGGCGTAATAAGCTACTTCCAAGAACGATATCGGTCTGCTGAGAGGCTGGTCCGGCTGTGATTGATAGCAACTGTGCGTAGGCTTCGTAGTCGGGGTTGTTACTGTTAAATGTAATTGTAACCGGTGAGCCGTCGTAAGTACCAGCTAACTGGGTCTGCGTCCAGTAGGGGTTTCCATCTATCGATTCATAAGTCGCCTTAACCAATGGGTTATTACCCTGAACGTTGGTGAGCGTTAGAGGAGCATACACATCTCGCGTACCTACCGGAAAGAATTTACTTCCGTTTCCCCGATGACATACACCACCCCAAACATAAGAGGTTTCGTTGTTTTGGTTGATAGCTACTTGCTCATCCAGAGTTAACTGGCTGGATTCAGTCACCTGTAACAATCCACCCTCTAGGTACAGGCTGCTTTTTATTTCTAGTTTTCCTTCCAGAATCTTAACATTCCCTCCTTTGATATGTAGTTGAGCTACGGTTAAGCTGTCGCTTACAATACGCTGATTAGATCCTTGTAACGCTAGGGAGCCCTGTGTTGCGTCGTAGTTTCCGTAGTTTAGGAGATCACTTTCGGTGGATAGCGTGCCTCGCTGGACTATTTCACCGTAGTTTACAATTGGGGTATTACTGGAAATAAGAGAACTAGACTCACTTACTACCTTTCCCTTCTGTACCGTAATTTGAGCCAAGCTAGAGTGAACAATAGTAAGCCAAACCACCAATATTCTTATGCAATTAATACTTCTTGAGAATGTGCCCCATAAACAAAGAATATTACTTACTGGCATGAGAATATTAGCTTTCCTATTTAGATCTTTCTAACAAAGAGAGAAACAAAGAAATGAAGAAGTTAAAAACATCTCCAAAAACGGGGGGTAAGCCAGTATTGCAATTAATGTAGTATCAGCATTTCATCTGAAATGATATTATAGCTGAATATGATACAAAAGAAGGGGGTTAGTGTGGCTGATGTAAATTCTATGTATAGAAATAGATTGCCAGAAAAGGTTTTATTAGAAAATAGACTTTCTGATTAAAAGATTACACTGGTAATTAGATTAGCAAAATAGCCCCGATGTAACGGTAAGTTCACCATTATTGGTTAGTTTTTTTGATAAATACCTAACCTTTTCATGAACAAATAGAAACCCTTTAACGCGTGACTAGTAAAAAGCTTACATCTTTTGAAGCGTTGTCTCTTTCAAAGCAATAACCTGCGGTTTTGGTAGTGAATAATGTTGTGCTAAGGTTCACCGAGCGATATGAAGAGTTAAGTACCTAGGGTTATACGCCAGGTTACACACCAAAAAAAGCCTCTTTCAACATTATTATAAAATATGATAATGCAGCTTGCATTGATCTTTCCGAATTCTTCCTGTCTACAGCTTAATTGCGTCGCAGCACTTACTTAGAAAACTTTCCACCTTATCGTGCCTGTGTCGTCGTATCGGTAATATAGCTGTTCTTCATCCCGGCTGTAATAAAAGTCACCATCTGCCCCAATATCATCTCCATCTACTGGTCCAGCATCACCAATGTAAGTGATTGGAGTACGGTAAGAGTCAGCATCTCCGCCCATATTAATAGGGGCTGGTGAAGCGGTATTAAACCCGCCTAGCGCCCTCCAACTTCCGCTTTCTCGGTAGTAAACGATCTCATTGTCTCTATCAAAATAGAAGTCGCCATTGGAGGGTAAAAGCGGATTGAGTGCCGTAGGTGCGCCACTTCCGGAGTACCACCCTTGTGACCCAAAGAGCGCTAACCCACCCGCATCTTCAGGTACCCAGCTAGAACCATCCCAGGTAAGTACCTGTCCGCTTAGTGGTGCGGTGGTGCTTACCGGGCGGCCTTGTATGCCTTCTACGGTCGTACTACCATCGGCAGCTAATGCAATATCTCCAGAAATTACCTGGGCCGATGCCCCGCTACCTTGTCCGATTAAGAGTTCCCCACTGGCGGTATTAACCGTCTGTAAGCTACCATCAGCAGCCTGGCTTAGCCCGTTCCCGGCCACATCGCTGTTAATTTTCTCTTTGGTCACTGCATCGTCCGCCAGTTTAGCCGTAGTAACCGCTTGGTTAAGAATCTTAGCTGTAGTCACTGCATCCAGGTTAATGGTCATAGTACCATCGGAATTAAAGGTAATATCCCCCGAGATGCTCATGGGGGTGGCTACGCTGGAGGCATTGCCGACCAGCACTTGCCCGGCGGGTAAAGCCGTTTTTTGAAATCCGGATAGATCTACATCATGATTAGTGCCAGCCTCAGTAATACGAAGTATATCGCCGGTTTCCAAACTGGCTGAGGTGATGGTTTCATTGGTGGTATCATTGTCGTTATCGGCTACTGAGAAAGTCGTAGTATTCCCCCCACTAATGGTGACCGAGACATCGGTTGCTGTTTTACTATTGGAAAGGCTTTGACTGTCGGTACCAGTACCATCTTGTACAACACTCAAGTCCACAGTTGTTGGGTTACCGCTGATCCCTAATGTCGTGCCACTTAAAGATAGTTCTTGGGCGTCAGTATTAATACCAGCTAAGTTTACTGCATTACCGTCAGTAATACTCAATGTATTTGAGCTTAAAGATAAAGTTTGGTTATCAGAATTAATTCCACCGATGTTTACGCTATTCCCGTCGCTAATAGCCAATGAAGTGCCGGTTAGCGAGAGAGTCTGCTGATCCGTATTATCTAAGTAAGGGCTTAGGTTGATAGGGGTTGCCGAACCATGATTAGTGATGGTTAGGGTATTACTGCTTAACGACAAGTCTTGTATTTCATTGGTGGGACTATTATCAGCGTCATCCACCAAATCAGTCCCCGTAATGGTAAAATTTGGATAAGTACCACCAATAGTTACTGACCCGCCTCCACTAAGGTTTACAGTCTGATCCGGTGCGGTATTGGCGATCTGATTACTGCCATTGATAGAGATGCCGCTGCCAGCGGTATACGAGGTGCCGCCAACCACTGCTTGTGACTCCCATCGGTTCAATGTTGAATTCCAGGTAAGTACCTGACCGTTTACCGGGGAAGTAGCCGATAAACTAACGGGAGAACTATCGTTGGTCAGTGATAGCGTATTTCCATCCAGAGAGAGGTCTTGTTCATCGGTATTAACCGCACCTAAATCTACGGCGCTACTGCCAGACAGACTCAGTGCTTTTGTGGTATCGTTATATTGTAGGGTGGGAACAGTAAGTGTGGATAATTGCCTAGTAACAAACGCTCGAGTGGCTACATCTTGTTCATCAACCGGGTCAGCCACGTTCGTAATGCGTTGTTGATCAGCATCTTGGCCTCTCCGCAAGACGGAAGCCAAGCTTTGCAGTTCGTTAGTACTATCCAAATCGCCAGTATTCCGAATGTATTGTCCCTCAATAGTAATCCCATTACCAGATAAATACTCCAAACCTCCAGAGGCTGGCGAATCTTCCTGCGCAGTCACCTGAAGAACTTTCCACTGATCATTCCACCAGTAACAAAACACACCTTGATCTTGCGCGAATACGAGTAATCCCCGGTCGTTAGCGGTGAGTTGGTTGGCTAAAGTGGTTAAGTTACTATCGGAAAGGCGAGGAACTAGCAGCCCCTGATCATTTTCGGTAGCTACAAGTTCCAATACTGCACGGGGGTTGGGTGAATCGGTACCCATACCAATTATTGTCTGCCCAAAGCTGTTTTTCCAAGTAATGAATGGAAGTAACGTTACTACTATTACTGATAAAAAGGATATTTTGTGTGCTTTCTGATTCATTATTCAACCTCATAAAGCCTCAAATATCTTATTAACAGGCTTGCTTTACAGTAAAATATGAGGGTAAAAGGTACTCTGTAAAGATTAGGGGAGACATAGTATTTGTTAAGTAGAGGAAAAAAATACTGCCCACAGTAGGCCTGGAATAATAACTCAGGTCTCACCGCACCAATCTTGCTAGTGCGGAGGAGTGGTGGGCACAAATTTCCTTTCAACAAGCAGCCCTGCTTCCATTTAAAGATCAGGGTGGTGATACCGTACAAGAAGTAAACTATATTGACAGTTAGTTACTGATCATTAAGAAATAGGGCACCGCATAGGGCTCATAAGTTATAGGAATTCATGAATAATATGGTTTCCTCAAAAAAGAAAAAACCCCTCAAATCCTGAAACTTAAGGGGTTTTGATGTTAAATGAATGTTAAGATGCAGAGGGTGAGGCTCTGCAACTGCGTTAACAATATGTTGATTTTCAGAAGCTTACAATTACATTTATACTATAGGTCACCGATTAGGGAACCGAATATTTTGACATCTTACTTTAGGATTTTTATTCACTTATCTTTTTTAACATAACCAAACTTATCAACTTTTTTTGCTTCCATTAACTCAAATAAATATTAACCTACAGATAGTTGTGATTTTGAGGCGTTAAACCCGTTCTTTATTTAGTATAGACTTAGTTTTCTGTTATTCTAGTATATCCTTACTGATAATACATATCGTCTAAAAAATCTCACGTTATTTAGCCTAGTTTAACATGCGCAAGCTATGACAGTATTTAATCTATCTGAACTGCCTAATGGTGATATACGAATGCTTAATGAGTGGGTTGGCCAGCAATTTCCCTTCTGGGATATGGAAGAAGTTCATTACAATTATGAAGAGGGTGGACAGATTGGGGTAGTTGTAGTGTTCTACGCTGAAGAGGTACCAATTATGTTACCGAGTACCTGGAGTGGTCTACCGCTCGACAGAGATGCTAGCCGTAGCCATCGTTGGGTGTGCTGCCGCTCGATTGGATTAGGTGAGGTTTACTCTTCAGTTGCTCTAAAAGTACATAAGTAGTAACAATAACCCGACCCAAAATGAGAGATACATAATTCTAGAAGCAGTATATTGTAACTTTCCCTCTGTTTTACATTAATGGATTATTATTGCAGAATTGCCACATCTTCTAATCTAATTATGGAAAAACAGATAAATTACTCCCATCCAATAGACATCACGCTGCGGTTAGACCAGCATACGATCCTTTATCCCGGCGACCCTCCGGTTAGCATCAAGAACGTGCTACAAATTTCCAAAGGTGATGCACTAAACCTGTCTGAGTTCGGTTCGCTGGGCCTGCACGCGGGCACCCATATAGATCTCCCGGCTCATTTCCTGGAGCAAGCCAAGTGCCTCGATCAGTATGTTATTGATAATTTTGTGGGAATGGCCGTGGTCATTGAGATTTTTAATACCAACATCATTCGGACCGAGGACCTGCCAAAACTAGAATTACCCCGAAACACTCATATATTACTGAAAACCGACAATTCGGACTTACTCAACCGTACGGAATTTACCAGTGACTACTGCTACCTAAGTGAAGACGCATCTCGCCAATTAGTTTCTTACGCTCCTGCTTCTATCGGTATTGATTATTACAGCCTAGACCCGGCTACTTCCACTTCCTTTGAGGCCCACAAGATAATGGCTCGGGCGGATGTTCCGGTATACGTCTGTTTGGATCTCCGAAAGGTTGACCCAGGACCTTACTATTTCATGGGTCTGCCCCTGGCACTTTCCGAAGTGGAAGCTTCCCCGGTACGAGCGGTACTATTTCCAACCCTATCCTAACTCGTTAAACAACAATTCCTCAATGACTACTTTCAGTTCGTATTATTATGCTGATTAGTCTGCTATGGCTGAGCTCGAGACCCCTCTCTAAAAATCTTAAGAGCGGCAGTGGTCATGGCTACTACCCCCGTTTTTAGCGTGTCAGGGTAATCCGGGATAAATCGACAATTGTGGAGAGAAGGCAGGCTATATTTGTCCTTACAAGCTGCTTCATATTGCTCTTGTGCTACCGCCCCTAACCAGTACAAAAAGAGAGGCACCTTCTCCTGGGTGTAACCGAATTGACCAAAGTCTTCTCCTGTCATCGTAGGCTGAATTTTTCTGACATTATCCTTTCCAAAAGTTTGGGTAAAAGAGGCAACGATTGTTTTGGTGAGCGTAGGATCGTTGTAGGTAGCCGGTGCGTACGGATTATTGATCGAGATGATAGGATACTGCTCTTCAGTCAGGCCAGCGGCCCTCGCTAAGCCGTGGCAGATTTGTTGAATCCTCCGGCGAATGGCGATGTGAACTTCATCCGAATAGAAGCGTATCGCTAAGCCTATTTTTACTTCATCCGGTATTACATTGGCTTTAGTACCACCGTGAATTGTACCCACTGCAATAACGGCCGGTTCCATGGGGGATAATTCGGTGGATGTGAGACTTTGTAGTGCCTCTACAATACGAGTCGCTAGCAGGATAGAATTTTTGGTGGTGTGGGGATAGGCGCCATGCCCACCTTTCCCATGTACCGTGATTTCCATAAGTTCTACTGCCGCAAAAGTATGCCTAGGGGTATAGCCTATCGTGCCTACCGGAAGCTCGGAATTAACGTGGAGAGCAAGGGCACAATCGGGTACTGGAAAACGCCTGTAAAGCCCATCCCTTAGCATGGCTTGCGCACCAGCCCCATACTCTTCCGCTCCCTGGGCTACACAGATCAGGGTTCCTTGCCATTGATTTTTCAATTTTACTAACAACCTGGCCGTACCTGTCCATACTGTCATATGCATATCGTGACCGCAGGCGTGCATAACTGGCACTATTTGCCCCTCCTCATTTTTGGCAGTCACCGTACTCGCATAGGGCTTATGTGTTTCTTCTTTTACCGGCAAAGCATCCATATCGGTACGGATTAGCAGGGTGGGGCCTTCCCCATTTTTAAGAACCCCTACCAGGCCGTATCCACCGACATTTTCTGTCACCTCAAAACCTACAGATCGCAACTCAGTCGCCATCCTGGCCGAAGTCTCCTTTTCTTGAAAAGACAATTCAGGATGCTGATGGAGATGGAGATAAAGTGTTTCCAGATAATCGAAATCCTGATTGGTACATTTACGTAATTCGTCCGGCCCGGCAAGAGGGTTGTCGGAAACAGGCAATTCTCCTGAATTAGCATTAGGGAAATAATCTGTATTATGGTTCATGATAACTTTGTTAATGGGTTTAGAAATTTAAAAACGGTAATGAGAAGTCTAATACGATTCTGCCCTGCTTTCTTATTAGTTACTGATCTCTGAAAAATTTGTAGGTCTAACCCATAGATGATTAGGTCAGTCACAACAGCAAAATACTGTATGACTTCTGATACTTCCATCGGTTTACATTTTGCATAGTATGACTATTTTTCTCTATTAGCTTTTGGCGATCAATATGAGAACCGGCTTATTTGAATAAATTGCCTATCGGCTATAGGATGCCTTACGTCCTTCCTGGGACTGAATACTTTTATACCGAGCGCATCCCCAATAAATGCCGAAGGCGAGGAAGAAGGTAAGAAACCAAGCATACGAATAGAGGGCTGACCAAAGTGGTGATACAGAGGATACTAAGCCTATTTCTACCAAGAATCCGGGAAGCACCGGGATTAGGCTGAAGCATAAAGCTATCCAGGCGGGGGCGTTCCAACCCCGATAAGCACCTTGAGAATCAAATAAAGCAGCCACATTCAATCTGGTCTTTCGCACCAAGTAATAGTCGCAGATCATGATGCCTCCTATGGCCCCTAATAATGCCGAGTACCCGATGAGCCAGACGAAAATAAAACCGTGGGGGTCGGCCACTAACTTCCATGGAAAGATCAGAATACCAACTAGTGCGGTAATGTAACCTCCCATTCGAAAAGAAATTCTTTTCGGAGAAATATTAGCAATATCATTGGCCGAGGCAACTACGTTGGCCGCGATATTGGTGGATAAGGTAGCTAAGCTAAGCCCGAACATTGCCACGATTATCATCAATGGATGGCTAAAACGCCCTAGTAGCTTGACCGGATTCCATATAGCCTCTCCAAAGATCAGAAGAGTAGCACTGGTAACGGCAATGCCAATAAATGAATACAAAACCATCGTAGCAGGTAAGCCGACTATTTGCCCCCACACTTGCGCCTTTTGGTTGCGGGCGTAGCGGGTAAAATCTGGAATATTCAGTGACAGCGTAGCCCAAAAACCCACCATGCCCGTAAGGCTAGGCCAAAATATCGTCCAGAAATCACCATCAGATTGCCCTGTTAACCGATTCGAAGCTTCTAGAATAGAAGCTATTGAGCCTACTTTCTGCCAAGCCCAAATCAATAATGCCAGCCCCAAAAGTAATAAAAAAGGGGCAGCCCAACTTTCAAGTCGCCGAATAGTACTGATACCCCGGTAGATGACCCAGATGTTCAGCAGCCAGAATAGAAGGAAACTACTGGCTTGGGCTATATTCAGGTCGATAAAACCTCCCAGATAGAGGCTATCTGCCAGGTTTGGCAAGATCTGCAATAGTAGTTGATAGATCGCCTCGCCACCAATCCAGCACTGGATACCAAACCATCCACATCCTACCAATCCTCTCAGTAAGGCTGCGAGTACAGCTCCCCGCGTCCCGAAACTGGATCGGATCAATACCGGAAAGGGAACCCCATAAGTAGTTCCAGCCCGGGCATTCAGGATCATAGGGATCAATACGATGAGGTTACCCAACAAGATGGTTAACAATGCCTGCCACCAGTTCATACCCTCCTTAACCAGACTACCAGCCAACATATAGGTTGGGATACAGACCGCCATACCAATCCAGATAGCCGCGATGTTCCATATGCCCCAAGTACGATTTGCCGGAGGCACTGGAGCAAAATCTTTATTGTACAACGATGAGCCGGTCATAACAACGTGGACTTCCTGGGTGTTAACCCGCATGATTTAAGCGTGATATTCACTTATTTTTTCTGGGCGGAGAAGCCGATGATGGGTGGATGGGCTAAGAAATGATCCCAAAATCTATTTCCCTGTTGGGCCGGGTCTAGCGAAACACTTCTCCACTGAAAGTTGGTAAATCCAGCCGCAGCAAAGGCTTCTTCGTAGGTATTGGGATGAAAATAGTAATTGTTGAATTGGAACTGGCCACCGTCACTATTGTAGAACGTATATTTAATTGCAGTGCCCTCCCTTCGGAAAGGAATACTATCCTTAACAAAACCGTATTTGCGATAGCTTTCGTACCAAACATATCCGTTTAGAGGATTGTCGTTTATACCCACGAAATATCCTCCGGGTCTAAGTTGCCGATAAGCGGCACGACAGAAGTCTTGAAGCTCACTTCTTGATCTAGCGTAATTGAGTAGGTACATTGCTACTACTCGATCAAAATTCCCTAGTTTAGGCAAGGTAGCTGCATCATGTACGTGATACTGGCACCCCAGCGGCTTTTTTTGTTCCTGCTCCAATGCTAGCTGAATCATTTCTAAGGAAATGTCTACCCCAATTACTTCTTTAGCGCTTGTTTGAGCCAGCTTGCGGGTATAGAACCCTTCTCCACAGGCTAGATCGAGCACTGTTAAATCTTTTATTTTACCCAGAATCGTAAATAGGGAATAAGTTTCCACGTACTGGCGAAACGGAAGTTCTTTAGATTCTTGGTATTGCCGGGCGATGCTGTCGTATACTGCTGTTTCCATCGTAGAATTGATTAATAAAATTTATAATTCAATACCTTACAAATTTGATCAATTGCCTACTACAAAACATGGACTACTGTTTCAAAAACATGGATTATTGTTTTGCCGCGGATGGGCTCAAGAAGGGCCCGCCTTCAGTTGAAAGGCGTCGGAAAGATTTAACTTAATTATTCCTCGGCTGGGATAAACCCAAATCCTTTGGGCTAGTCTACTTTCCCAAATGATTGGAACCTCCAAACCACTAAATTTAAAAAAACTAAAGTGATCGTCTGATGCATTAGCCATAATGGCCTGGATTCCACTAGGAGTTATCTATACTTAGATCGGAGCCTGCCCAGCAGAAATACGCTTCTGCTCAACCTTCCAGTCTGACTTTTATCAGTGGGTAGGAAAGCAGATCACCATTGGTTCACTAAGTTGTCGTTTCGTATTCTAAAAAAAACAATAATCCATGTTTTCAATACAATAGTGCAGACTCGTCTTCCACCTATGTTCTACCTTTGTCTCGTCACTATGTTGCACGAGAACCATGGGCTCTATTGCAAAGTCCGAGAATATTTATCTTTATTTGACTTCTTAGTACGATCTAAGGTACAGTTTGAGCTATGGTATGGATTTCATCCTAATGTCTGGATCGTAAAATGAGACTACAGGCCGGCCGTGGCACGAGAGAAATCCGTCTTATTGAGCAGCAATTTGATACCTATTCTCTTTAGCAGAGTGGATGTGTTTAGATACTAAAATGCAACTAAACTGATTTTTCAACAGAGCCGAAAAGACTATCACGACTAACGAATCTTAACCAGCAAAATGAGCCAAAAAACGAATCCCTTTCCCCACTGGATTTGGGGGGTATACGGTGTTTTATTCACTGTCTCAATTCCTTGGTACCTACCCGCTAAAACTAGTATGAAACTAGTACTGGCGTTACCCCTATGGTTGCTTTGCTCTATCGGCGCGATATTACTGACAGCAGGCTTTACGGCCTGGGTAATCTCCTACTTCTGGAAAGAATACTAAAGCACCCTCATGACTAACTCAACCATTATTCTAGTATGTATAGGCGGCTACTTGGTGCTGCTGATCCTGCTGGGGCTGTACGCTAACAAAACAGGTTCGTCCAAGTCTTTGAAGGATTTCTATCTTGCCGGTAACGGATTAGGTTCCTTTGTATTACTACTCACCCTGTACGCCACCCAATATAGCGCCAATACCATGCTGATTGTGCCCGCTGAGGTTCGGCATCAGGGGGTAGGTATGATCTTGATTCTGGGGTATATGACGGCAGTGGTCGTGATCTATCTCACTTTTGCCCCCCAGTTGTTCGCGGTATCTCGCCAACGGCCCCTGATCACTCCCGGTGATTGGCTAAGCTACCGCTATCAGTTTCCTGCCCTGACCTTACTGATCAATCTGATCTATGGATTGGTATTGGTCAATTTTCTGCTAGCGCAGTTAATCGCCGCGGGCGAAATCGCCCATAGCATCACCGACGGTCAGGTTCCTTACTGGGCGGGAGTGATCTTTTTGGCATTGATCATGATCGTTTACGAAACGCTGGGAGGCATGCGGGCGGTGGCTTGGACGGATGTACTACAGGGGTGCCTACTGCTGACCGGACTGCTTGGGATTTTCCTCATGGTTTTCCCAGGGACCGATCAACTCGGTGAGATCACTTCCTGGCTCATAGCGCATGAACCGGAAAAAGTACAGGTCCCGGATCTAGACTTTCGCCGCTACTGGGCCTCCACCGTGCTGATGGTTGGGCTGGGAGCCGCCATGTATCCTCAGTCTATTCAGCGGATCTACGCCGCCAAGAACCTTCGCTCCCTCAAACGCTCACTGAGTTTCATGGTATTTATGCCCCTGTTCACCATCCTGATCTTATTCTTACTGGGTATCATCAGCATTCCCGTGTTAGCGGAGGTAGAAGGTCTGCCCCGAGACAGTGTGTTACCGGAAATGCTCCGGCGCTGGGGTGAGCAATCTACCTTTACCTTCGCCATGACAATCCTGGTGATTGTGGGGTTGTTAGCCGCCATCATGTCCACTGCCGATTCGGTATTGCTTTCCTTATCCTCCATTCTGACCAAAGATATACTAGGGGCTTCGGTGCTGAAAAATGCTACGGATGCCCAGTTAACAAGAATCGGAAAGTGGTTATCCTGGGGGATCATGCTGGGTATTGTGTTATGGTCACTACATCCGACTATCACGCTCTGGGGACTGATTGAACTAAAAATGCAACTGCTGGTACAGGTCGCCCCGGCCTTTATATTGGGAGTGCATTTTCCTAAGGTGAAACCCATCGCTATTATGTGCGGCTTAGTCGTGGGGTTGGTTTTCTCCCTCACGACTTTCTTTTTAGCCTATTCAACCCTCTACGGTATTCAATCCGGATTAGTCGGCCTCATGCTAAACCTTCTGACTTGCTTTATTGGGCAAAACACATTGACTAAAAGAATACGCAAAGTACAATAACAAACCTATATTTCATTATCATGGATCAACTTTCAACCATCATTTTAGCCGCCGCCCTGATTATCATCATGTTAGGGATGGGATTATCGCTGGTTGCTGCCGACTTCCAACGAATCTTTCGTCATCCCAAAGCTATTCTGGTAGGGCTCACCAACCAGATCATCTTATTACCTCTCATTGGCTTTGCGCTAGCGGTTTCCTTTCCGATTCAACCAGAGATTGCCATCGGTTTGATGATTTTAGCGGCTTGTCCCGGCGGGCCTACTTCCAATTTGATAGCGCATCTGGCCAAGGGCAATACTGCCTTATCGGTCACCCTGACCGCCTTGAGTAGCTTGATCACCATTATCACGATTCCCTTTATAGTCAACATCGCCCTCATCCACTTCTTGGAGCAGGGGCAAATGATTCAATTGAATGTGCTAGAGACGATCCTACAAATTCTGGTCATCATCGTTATTCCCATCAGTATTGGAATGCTGATCAGGCGTTATCGTCCGGGTTTTGCGCTCAAAATGGGGAACCCGGTGCGAAAAGCTTCTGGAGTGGTGATGATGTTAGTGATCGCCGGGCTGATCGTCAAAGAACGGGCCAACGTACTATCGTATTTTCAACAGGCAGGTATCATAGCGTTATGCTTAAATATTATCACCATGTTGGTAGGCTATTATTCAGCCAAACTCATAAATGTCACGGATAAAAGTGCCTTATCCATTGCAATTGAGTCCGGCATACAAAATGGGACATTAGCCATTACGATTGCGGTGGTGCTATTAGAGAACAATGCCTACGCCATCACCCCGGCTATCTATAGCCTACTGATGTTTCTCACCGGAGGAGTAGTTATTTACTGGGGTTTAAGAAAAAGTAAAGCTGCCTATCGTTCAAAGGCAGTCACCTAACGGTTCATGGCTAGGAGAAAGTTGGGAAGATGCTTAGGTAATTCTACCGCACTATAACTTTGTTCTGTCTCTAAAAGCTTTGGAAAAGATTGATTTAATTACCTTCCGACCGGAATAAACCCAAATCCGTTGAGCCGGTCTACTCTCTCCAAGGGTCGCACTTCCCAGGTAGCTAAATCAATCAGGCTGAGATGATCATCCAACGCATTGGCCACAACAGCCTCGGTGTTGAAGCTGGTGACCAAAGCCCGGTAGCTTTTTTGTATATAGCATTTTTAAGCACGATGACCGTTTCACCGCTAAAATCGCAAGGGATGGTGGCTCAGATCAGGTTCCCAACACAGGCGGCCTGTAGGTAGACCTTACCAATGGGCGGAAACAGTTTTTGGCTGATAGTCGGCACGAGCGAATACCATCGTTTACCCGCACATGAAAGTCCGGTAAATCCATTTCCCGGTTTACCGAGGCCAGGGTGATACTATCACGCAAAGAGATCATATTCTTATACTTCAGTACGCTATCGACCAGAGCTTCGCCGATAAACCTGAGCTTGTCAAACTTCTCGCCGGGGGATACTGGCTCATGACTACCAACGCTACCGGCGAGAAAGACGGCTAAATCTGCCCCAGCGTTTTCCCGTTTTCGTTGCTAGTGGCCCGGATACTCACCGCTGAACAGCATATTATCACCGCTAAGTATAGTAGCGTCCGCATCAAAGGAACCTAGAATAGCCTTCCGACCGGAGTATTGCTGAGCCACCGGAAAGATAAATTCCGGCTTCTTAGTCCCCTTCTCACCTACCAGCCGATTAGCCACAAAGTCAGCGGAATCGAAAGCACCTACTCCAAGTTGCCCCAGCTGCAAATTTTCTACGGATCTGCTAATTGCCCGGCTGAACCTTTCTACCATTTTATTGCTTCTAAAGCGCTAGTAGAGACAAAATACAAAGACCCACCAAAGCGGGTCTTGTACAGTTCTACCTAATTATTACCACATAGTATCTATCTATTCGCTTAGAATTATTTTTTACCTAAGAATGATTTATAACGCTTCTTCAACCAGCCAATCAAGCTAATTCCACCCTGCTTCATGTCCGAAACTAGCTCATCATAGTGCTCAACCGGGAAGTATACAAACCCCAGAAAGGGATCGCAAAAGCCATAGGGAGCATAATCATTGTTTTCTAATAAAGAGCCAACATCAACCTTAGATGTCTCTTCTTGTAGTAATGGGGGTGCTTTTGGGTCATTCATGATTACTAAGTTTTATGATTTAAAGATGCTACATTTAATCATGAACAACATGCACTATTGTCTTGAAAATATGGACTATTGTTCGCTGTGCGAAAACACACAAATACTTTCACTTCTATTGTGGCAAAACTCAGATAGCAGTCATCACTGTAATGCTTTCCAGCTTCCTCAGATTGCGTTTTCCCGTGATCTTATCTGCCAGCGATACCATCATGATGGACTCCTCCAATTCGGGTAAAGATTGCTCGTTGGCCTTCATAATCAAATAGGCTTGATCACCTAGTGGGCTATTGAAGAGCTCGTTCCACGAATACAGTGTTTTATATCCGTCGGTAGCAGTACAGACTACATAGTAGGAACTGTAATTCTTATTGTTTAGCCCCTTCACCCCCACGGAATGCAATATGTCTTTCAGTAGAATCCCGGTAGCCGCCTCCAATTCCAGGTACACCTCTCCATTCCCTTTCGTAAGTCGTATGGCACCCAACTTGTGCTGGTTCATTTTTTGTAAATCAGTGTATGTAATCCTCTGTACTTGCTCTACCAAACCATTCATTACAAAGGATTGGGTAGCGTCACCGGAAGGATCAGAAACAGTTGACGGTCTACAGCCATCTATCAAGAAAAGCAAGACTAGGACTAAAGATAAATCTCGAAGTTGATTGAGCGGAGTCGAGCTCATGGCCAAAACGCCAATTTTAGCAATAAATCCCCCATTTGGTAGAACCTGGGAACTAGTATGGTCGCTGCTGATAATTTCTTGCTGCATGTATCTCATGATTAATGGGTTCTGCTATATAAAATTAATGAGGACTATTTGTAATTGAAAGTAAAAACCACCAGACACCTGTCTGATGATTTTCGGTCAACAACTAAGATAAGGAAGGTTGGCTACGCGAAGGACGGGCACCAATCTTACCTTTTCAGGTAGTCTCGGCACCCAATACATCCTATGCTCTTGCCGTGCCCTTAGCTGAGCAAGGAGTACCTACCCTCCCTTCGTAGCCTGACCTTCCTATTTCTTCATTGTACGCAGGGTTTTAAGTCGCTCCCTGTCCTGCACCTGCACCTGCACCATATAAACTTCCGAGTGCAAGTCACTGTGGTTAATTCGGAAGCTATTCTTCACACGAACTCTTCTTGCCCGTCGTCGGACGCGCTTGCCCGACAGATGGTAGATACCCACTCCCGTACGCTCATCCTGGGCTTCACCACTAAAAACCAGATTCACTTCCAAGCGATGTTCGGTTTGCTCAAAGCCCGCCTGGCTCAACAACAGGCTCAACAAAAGTATACCGCTAAGTTTGATCGATGAATGCATAATAGTGATGTATTGAATAGTTTATAAAATATACCCGGCCTATCAGCCTACTACAAAGGTGGACTACCTCCCGGTGCTAAACATACACTATTGTCTTAAATACATGGACTATTGTTTAATGGAACTATCGTAAGCAAGGGAAGCAGGTATTATGAAGTATTTAAAGGGAAACAAAAACTTGGTAATCCTGTTGCACTGCTTTCGCTAACTATAAGGAGCTGGTGGTATATTCATTAGAAAGTAGCTAAGCTCACTGGGTCAGCAAGGAATTCTCCCCGTCAGCAAACTTCCTAATAAGGAAACGACCTTAGCCTATTGGTCCCCCAAGGACGGTAGATACCTAGTAATTCTCTAACGTGTACTCATGAGATAAACAAAACACCCCATCCTTAGGAAAGATGAGGTGTCTGATCGTCAACCATGCATGTTTACCTCTTCATATTGGCTCCCTCACAACACATTGGTTGACTTTTTAGAAGCGGGGTTTGTAGTAGCTAAATCTGTTAAGGCAGCACACACCTTAATCCCCCTCTTCTATGTCTTGGTCTTCATGTTTGCTCATGACTTCTAGTACAGATTCTTGAATAGAGATGAATTCATCCGCATTGAGGTGAATCTCAATTTCAACCAAATTGGAATTGATCATCCTTTTTTTAAAAGATTGCAAGTATGATATCTCGAAGAGTTTAGCAAAGAACTTCTCGGCTACAACGGCTGATGCGGAAGGCATTTTCCACAGAACGTTGGGTTTTTGATTCCAGTCCATAGAGATAAAATATTGCTTAGTATTAGTCATCATTAAAATGATCGAAAGGTTACACAATGCCCCTCATATCTCCTACCGGGCGGCCTTGCTCAAATTCCCACTGCACGCCGTACTTATCTATCCAATAGAAAAACTTAACGGGTACGGGAGTAAGCATCTCGGGGGGGCCGTACTTTTCCGACGGATTGATAAGATTGGCCCCTTCCTGGCGTTTAATATGCTCAAAGAGCTGTTCTATCTCCACTACTTCCAGAGCGATATGTCGTACGCCCCCCATATCATAGGTTCGTTTTACCGTAAACGCTCTTTCCCCTACGGGATAGTTGTATTTCATAATCTCGAGGTAGATACCTACCTTAGGATGACGAAGGAAGCGAATATCTACGTCCACTTTCCCATCGAGAATACCAGCATCGCGAGCAAAGGTTTCTAATTGAAAATGAGGGTAATCCATTATATTACCTTCTTTATCAATAGCTAACCCGAAGCCCAAGGTTCGTGAGTAGAAGTCCGTGGCTTCGGCAATGTCATTCACAATAACGTTGATGTGCGATAATCCGATGATGTTGGTTTTTGTAAGCATGTTATTATTATCAATGTTAGATTAAACTATGCTTCCGAAAGGCTCTAGGAGACTGACGGAACATTTGAGAGAACACCCGAGAAAAATATAGGGCATCATCAAAGCCCACTTCAAATGCTATTTGAGTAATGCTGAGATCCGTTGTTCTCAGCAATAATTGAGCTCTACGCAACCGCACCAAGCGGATGAAAATGGAAGTAGAGAAACCAGTGAGCTTCTTCAATTTATTGTGTAACTGCGTACGGCTGGTTCCCGCATCATCACATAGTTGTAGTATACCATAGCTTTCGTTACCTAGGTTATTTTCTATTAGATGAATGATCCGTTCCACAAAGCGGCTGTGCACTCCTAAGTATTTGGGGAAGAACATTTTGTCGAGACGTTCCTGGGCTTCTGCTGATGGCTCACGCACTCGATTGGTCAGATTAGCCTGATCTATGCTGACAATTCGGGTACTATCATTATTGTAGAAGTCTCTACTTGCCTGTAGAGAAGATAGCTCCGATGCTTGTTGTTGAATATGTTTAAGTTGGACGTTCATGATTAAAATAATTTTTTGGTTCTACATCTCCTGAATTATCTACTGATTACATAAGCAAAGATGCAAGGCCTCCTAGAAACATGTGTGACCTATTGTTTCAATTCGGTGCACTATTGTTTCAATTCAGTGCACTATTGTTCACACACTTGGACTATTGTCTTTGGCTTTGATTATTAGTTTGCTATAGAACACAGGCTACTATAAAAGTGACAGAGTGACACATTCATTCCCCTAATAGGCTTAACCCTACATATAAGGTAGCGATGAATACGTTGAACTAATTCGTAAGACTAGCTGAAAAAATTAGAAACGGGAAACAGTAGAGGGGGGCTAAAAAAAAGAGAACCACCTGGAAAGTCATTTTAACGTACTTCCGTACGTAGAAATGTACTCACCTAAGTGGTCAATTATAAAACTTTTTAATCAAGAGCTACAAAGCTCTGATATTTTTTTCACTGTCAAGCAGCCTGTCACCAAAAAATTTTCTTTATCAGAATCCTTATATCAAAAAATTGATTATCAGCACTTTACTAAGAGGTTTTAGTATAATACTCCAAGCCGCAAAAGTAATAGTCTTAGTCTGAGAACAAGTATTCTGAAAAATGAAACAATAGTGCACCGAATTGAAACAATAGGTCACACATGTTTCTTGAGGGCCTTGCATCTTTGAAAAAACAAAAATCAAAAACTATCTGATTTCTAAATCCCTAACCCGTTTAACCATGAAATACTTAACTATTATTTTTGTAATGGGTCTCTTCTTATTTTCTTATTGCACCCATAAAGCGACCGGAATAACGAAAGAAGAAACCAATATCCACCTTCAAGTAAATGGTCTGTCTTCCACTTGGATTTATTTGAATGATGTGTATGCCAATAAAATTTCAAGAGTAGATTCAGCGAGATTAGATACTGAAGGTAACGCCTACTTCAAACACCAAGAGAAATATGAACCCGGCGCCTACAGCATTATTCTCCCCGATAGCTCGGTTCTGGAAGTATTGCTGGATAACGATCAGGTCTTCTCTTTAAAAACCTCTTATCCGAATTTGATTCAGGATATGAAGGTAGCGGGAAGCACGGAAAATGAAGTACTCTACACCAGCTTGAAATACGACGTGGGTATGTCAGCGCAATTTCAATTTGAGGTTCAGCAGTTACAAGCCAATGGCAATCAGGAATTAGACGAGAACGCGGTCAATCAGATACGACAAAGACTGTTTGATGGAAAGGATGCTTTTATGGCAAAACTGTACGCGCAGTACCCCAATACTCTATTTACTAAATACCAAAGTGCACAGGAACCACCTAAGGCATTCCTAAATAGGATTGTGGCCGATACAACACTTGATGAAAATGAGAGAACCTACTTAATGCTCGATCATTATTGGGATAACGTAGACTTCAGTGATACTAGACTACTTCGTACCCCCGTAATCTTTAATAGGCTAACCAATTATTTTTATCAGTATTCCCCTAATCAAACGATGACTAAGCTTCGGGCCATAGATGTTCTGATGAACAAAGTGGCTAATTACCCGGAATACTATAGGTTTTTTGCGGTGTGGATTGCCGAAGATTACGATCCCGATAAAGAATCGAAAATAGACAAAGAACTATTGTATGTGCACCTGGTGGATAATTACCTGAATGAGCAACGCGCCTTCTGGGCCGATTCTACCCAACTTTATGCCTGGGAACTACGCGCCGGAGATAAAGCTAAGAGTTTAGTTGGTAAGCAAGGACAAAATATTGAAGCGAAAGATCCTGAAGGAAAAACCCGCGCCCTCTATGATATTGAATCTCCGTACGTGGCTATCTTCTTCTTCCATCCCGAATGTGATCACTGCCAGGAGACCGCTCCCAAACTAGCCCAAGTCTATCAGGAATGGAAGGACAGTGGCCTGGAAGTATATGCCGTAGCCATGGGAGCACCTGAAGAAGAGTGGAAATCATTCCTTACCAAATACAATATGGAAGATATGATCAATGTAACCGATCAGGATAACTATGACATGTACTCTAATTACTACATCATGGGTACCCCTTATATCTACCTGCTTAATTCGGAAAGGACGATCATCGGTAAGAACCTGAACGTAGAAGACATTCCCCGATATATGTACATGGATCAGCAAGCGAGGGCAGCTACTAGCGTAGAACAAGTAAATTAATCAGTTAAGAACATAGCATTTCAAGTAGGGGGTACAAGGAGAGACTCGCAAGGGTCTTTCCTTCCCCTCTTAACCACTTCTCTTCGCCAGCGCTACAACGCTACCAAACTTAGAACCTATAAAACTATTAATCATGAAAGTAGTAGATAAGCACACCGCCAAAAGCAGAAATATGACCATCGTTGCCGGCATGATCGGTAATGTACTAGAGTGGTATGATTTTGCCATCTACGGTTTTTTTGCCCCCATATTAGGAAGACTATTTTTTCCTTCGGATGACCCAACCACCTCCCTAATCGCATCCTTTGGGGCTTTTGCCGCTGGTTTTTTAATGCGACCCATCGGTGGTGCTGTATTTGGTCATATCGGCGACCGATATGGTCGTAAAAAGGCACTCAATATCTCAGTGCTGATGATGGCTATTCCCACTTTTTTGATTGGGATTATGCCTACTCATGCGCAAATTGGGTTTGCTGCGGCCATTATTTTAGTACTCCTGCGGATGCTACAAGGGCTTTCGGTAGGAGGAGAATATACTAGTTCCATTGTCTACTTAGCCGAGAGTACTCCCAACGGAAAGAGAGGACTATACACCAGTACTTCTATCGTCGGGGGAACGGGAGGTATATTACTCGGCTCCTTTTTCGGGTCTATTATTACCGACATGTTAACGGAGGCAGAGCTACAAGCCTGGGGCTGGCGAATCCCCTTTTTACTGGGCATTCTGGTGGCTGGAGTGGGGTTTTTATTGCGACGCCATATGCCCGAAACGATTGATGAAGGGGGAAAAGTTGAGAATCCGCTGTTGGTCATGCGCAATAGCTGGCAGCAAGTCATCAGCGTAGGCGGATTAAACCTGTTAGCGGCAATTACCTTCTACGCCTTATTTGTTTTTTCGGTAACCTGGCTCGTAGATTATGTGCATGAACCTCGAACTGTTGCCTTACGCCTAAATTCCATTGGCTTGGTAATCTTCCTTATTGCGTTACCGATATTTGCTTCTTTATCGGATCGAGTCGGTCGGAAACCCGTAATTGTGGGCGGAGCCCTTGCTATTATCCTATTTGCCTACCCGCTTTTCTGGCTCATGCATCATCACAGCGAACTCATGATTATCGCGGGTGGTGCCGGAATGGCTTTACTAGCCGCGGCTTACATGGCATCTATTCCGGTTACCCTGACCGAAATGTTTCCATCCAATATCCGAGTAAGTGCGGTGAGTGTAGGATATAATTTAGCCTATGCTATATTCGGGGGTACCATCCCGATGGTCGCCGTTTGGCTAATCGAAAAGCAACACGATGATTTGGCCTTTGTCTGGTACATTATCGGTGCCGCAGTTATCTCGCTGGGAATTGCATTGTCCATCTCCTATAAGAACCACCAAGAAGATTTAATTGATTGACGTCCAAGCGTTCTACTAGTGCACAACTCAAACCACTCAAAAGATTATGAAAATTCTATATAAATTACGGTTACTGATCGGGTGTCTTCTTCTGGCCATGCTGTTCAGCAGTTGTCAGCGCCCTGAAAACAACCAAGCTTCAGAGCCTATTCAAATTGGCGGCCTATTTAGCCTCACTGGTGCTAAGTCTGATATGGGTATTCCTTCCTCCAAAGGTGCTCAATTAGCCATCAACCTACTCAATGAAAACGGCGGCATTCTAGGTCAGAATGTAGAGTTGCTGATCAGAGATGGAAAAAGTGATGCTCAGCAAGGAAAAGAAATGGTGGGTGAAATACTGAGTGAGGCCCCCAATACGGTGGCTTTTATGGGGTTCTGCGATAGCGATTTAGCCGAAGCCGCGGCCAAGGAAGCCCAGCAAAATAATAGGATATTTTTGACTTCCGGGGCAACTTCGCCCTTGCTACCCGCCCAGGTACCCGGTAATTTATTTTTAGCCTGTTTTGGGGATAATGTTCAAGCGGCCGCTGCCGCCGAATGGGCTTTTGATGCGCTTAAGGCCAGAACCGCAACGGTCATCTACGATTCAACGACTACGTATACCAAACTTCTACAAGGCTACTTTATTGATCGCTTTACCTCATTAGGTGGCGAAATAGTAGGTGAACGAAGCTACAACCCAACGGATATGGCTAGCATTGGACAGGGTTTACCAAATGCTGACTTCGTTTTTCTCTCGGCAGGTTCGGCCAATGATGCCCAACGAATAATAGAATTGCTACGAAGCTCTGGGTACGATGTGCCTGTAGTCGGTGGCGATGGCCTCGATTCTGAGACTGTATGGGAAGCTAACCCGGAAATGACCGATATTTATTATACTACTCATGCTTTTTTAGGAGTAGAAAATCCGGATGAGCAGGTCGCCTATTTTCGCGCGGCTTACCATAAAGCTTTCGGCGGTAACGAACCGGATGCCTTTGCCGCGTTAAATTTTGACGCTATTAACCTGTTGGCTCAAGCCATTCAGGATGCCGGTAGCACGGAGCCGAGCGCAGTACAGGAAGCTTTATCCCAAATAGCTGACTTTTCGGGAGTGACCGGAGAGATTAGCTTCAAGAATGGCCAACAGATTCCGCATAAATCGGTCACCATCATGGAAGCCAAGGATGGCCAGCGAGTCTTTATCAAACAGTTTATACCTCAAAAAGTGCCCAACCCATAATTAACTTTAATGACCTAGTAAAACTTTTAATCATGAACTTAGCACTTCACAAGAAGATTATTGATGGGCTATACAAAGTATCGGTACTTCTCATGAACTTACTGATATTCGCTTTTGCTGCTTCGGCCCAGGAAGTGATGAATACCAATGGAGAAGTACATACCATTGCCGCCGTACTAGAAAATTATCAGGACTTCATTGTGCCGCAGAATAATTCCTTACAAGAGTTGAACCTGGAGGTAGAAGGCGCTGACGGAGGCTGGATTGAGTATAATTATTACGACCGGTTTCGCTCAACCCGCACGCAGCGGGTGAACGGAGGGCAAGGAGCTACAATTAGTGCTACTTTCGAGATTGGTCCAGGGGCTGGACAAATTCCGCCGGGTGCCCACTTGCGGTTTATCGTGGGAAATCGGGCTGAGCGCGAAAAGATTGATGTGGTGCCCGCTGAGGGTATTGGTGCCGGAGGTGGAGGTGGCACCGGAGTGCTGCTCTCTAAAGACCGAGGAACTACCTGGCATATAATTTTAGTTGCCGGGGGCGGGGGCGGGGGTGCCATCAAAATGGAGGAGGATGATATTAAATCTAGTCAGGGATTACCGGGTGTCACCGAGCAAACCAATACTAGCCATACCTATACCCGTCAGGTAAAAGCCAGTGGTAACACTGGCGATGGTGGAGAGTTTCCCCTCCTAACTGGCGGCGGCGGGGGAGCCTTTACAGACGGTAAATTCGAAAATGGCAGGTTGTATTACGGCAATGCCGGTTGGAAAAATCGCAACTTTGGTGAACAGCCACTAGGAGGCTTAGGAGGTACTCATCGAGAAAGCCGAGATGGCGGCTGGGGGTTTGGCGGTGGCGGTTCGGGCAATAAAGGTGGAGGTGGCGGCGGTGGTTATTCTGGCGGTGGGGCCGGCTTGCCGGGCTACGGTGGAAGTGGCGGTAGTAGCTATGTGGAAACGATGGTTGCCCGAGCATTGAACGTTTCCAAACAGCAGAATGGAGATACGGATAATCCCGGAGACGGACATGTTCGCTATCAGTTTGTTGTAGCCAATTAAAAAAAATGAGAAACGTACATCCTATACATATTCTTTTTCTACTGATAGGCTTATTATATGGTCTTGTTAGTTGTACTGATAAAAATCCTCAATCAAAATTACCTTCAGTCTCTCCTGACGCTATATTATCCCCTAAATTACTGAATAGCGAAAGAATTAAAATGAAATTTGGAAGCTATGGCATCCAAGTCCTTACTAAAAATGCTAAACTAAGAGTGTCTTATTTTTACAGCTCACTTGTTTATTAGAATATTATTATAATCTTTGCTTTTGTTTTTTACCCCGAGATTATAGACAGCGTTTTCATAGAAGAACACAGAAAAATTTTGGAGGGTCAGTCTATTGGAGAAGTTTTTAAAGAGAACCAATGGGAAATCGAAAAGAAAAGCTTTTTTTTCGGCCAGATTATGCCTTCCTCTGATTATAGGGACATCTATAAACTTATGGGGAATATTGCTCCTTCCAAATTGGCAATGTATACTTATGGATTTACTATAAAAAAGGCTAACAAAAGCTATCAATATGCAATAATCTCAGAGGTATATCATCCAGACTACCTTACACTAAATGATCTGAAGAAGATTAATCAGGATGCAGATAAGTATTTAGATACAACCGATGTTAGTCAAATAGTAAAGCAGGTAGAAAGGGAGATGAAAACTAATTACATCCAATAGGGAAGTACCGTCAACATTCTTACGTACTGTAATGTAGGGCATCCTTTAGGTAACTTAGTATACTGATATACAGAAAGTTACGTATGTAAATTGCTGTTAAAAACCCTCGTTTTTGAACAAAACGCCTTCATTTTGAGGGTTTCTGGAGAAAAGCGCAGCAAACAAATTATATTCACTGCTTATCATTGACCAGTGTAAATGCTCCAAATCAGTGATTTGTGGCCATTTGATATTATTCAAGGCCAAAATAATTCAATTTATGCTTACCTAAAGGTTGCCCTAATGTAGGAAGGAACGAACGGATATTGTTCAACCAGGCATTATAGGCTTATCAAGCTTAAGAAGCTGTTTTAGTTATTCGTTCGAGAGCGCTCGGCGCCCGACGAAAACAACGAATTTTGGAGCGAAACGAGGCACTTTTGAAGTTCGTAGCTAGAGCTACGGGCTGAAAAAGTAACGACTCGGACCGCCGAGCGGTTGTAGCCCAAAATTCGTGTTTGCAGCCCGAAAAAACTAACTGAAACAGCTTCTAAAATATTCTGCGCTATCATAAACGATTTGTTCCCTGCCAATAAATCTCGGCAGTATATCCAACGCTTTTTGGTGGTAAGATATATCAGCGTGGCTCATACAGCAATCAGCTAATACAATAGGTCTGAATCCGTGTTCAAATAAATCAACGGCTGTTTTTAGCACACAAATATCAGTATCTATACCCGCTAAGTATATTTCTCGAATAGTATGAGTATTTAAATATTCTAAGAATTCAGGTGTTAGACTAGAATATACATACTTATCAATAGTGATTGTGGCCTTATTTTGAAGATCAGTGACAATGTCAGTTTCTGATTTATGCTTAAGCTTCGTCCATCCTAGTAATTTTTCATACTGACTGTTTGACGTATTATTAAATCTAGTGAATATTCTGTGCGTAAAATCTACCCTATCAATTAATTTTCGTATTCTACTAGGAACATGGGCTGAGACTGAGGAAATAAATCCTTGTTGGACATCAATGACAGCTAGCGTTTTTTCCTTTTCAATAGTATCCATGCCAAATTTAAGCTATTCTATAATTACTGCTTGCTCTCCCTGCTTTTGCTGAATATTTCCATCCGAATCAAGAACCTCTGCGGTTATTGTATAGCTGCCTAGGGGGAGTTGTAGATCATCCACCATAGCCAATGCCTCAAAAAGAAACCGTTCGCTGCCCGCAAAGGTGTTCGTAGCCGGTATGATGGCCTGGGTAACTCCGGCTTCATTTTGCAACAAAAGATTCACCTCATAAAATCGCTCCTCGCTGTTGAAAGTGTCCGATACCTCTATATCCACGATCAGGGTATCCTGGGTGCTAGCTGAAAGTGCGGTGGCGTTGGGCACTATAGCCAGAATGCTAGGACTGCCTTCCAGCGTAATATCCAACTGCGGATTATACTTTTCTGCCAAGTCAACCTGTCTGAATACCGGGCGGAAACCCGGATTGTTTATACTGAGGGAAACCTCATCCCAGAGTTCGGTTAAACGGTAATACCCCTCCGCATCGGTGGTTGTTGTAAGGATTTCCTCCTGGGCCTGCCCACTTTCAGAAGGAGCTTCAAAAGTTGCCGTAATGTCTATCCCTGGCAGGAGTACTCCATTATTGTCCGTGATAATGCCTTCTATAGTTCCCTTGATGGGAAGAAAGTCAATCTGATCACAAGATAACAGGCCAACAAAAGTAAGGAGAGTAATTACTGGGAGCGTATTTTTCATCTTTGACAATTTTTTCGGAACTACAATTATTCGGGCGGTTCGTTTCTATTTCTCCGGCTTTCTTTCCGGTTCCTTTTCATCGACTGTTTTGTTTTACGGTATTTCAAGAACTCAGGATCCTGCTCAATGATCTTTTCCACCTCATTTTCAAAAGGCGTCATCTTACGGATTTGCTCATATTCTCCAATATCTGCAACTGGATGTAAGTAGGGTGTGATATAAAGTACCCGCTCTACATAGTTTTTTATCTCTCTTCTAGTTCTAAAAAGCAACCCCAGCAGGGGGACTTTTCTCAAGCCGGGCGTGCCACCTTCTACAACGTTGGTTTGTTCCAGAATTAGCCCCCCCAGAATCAGTGTATGACCACTTTTTACATCTACTTGGGTAAAGATGCTATTTTCTTCAATGAGGAATTCGCCAGCATTGGAAAAAGGCAAAAATTCGGAGATGACCCCTTGCACATTCAGGTGGATCAGGGAATCGTGAGTGGACACCGGGGTTACTCTCAGATCAATGCCGGCCTCAATATTCTGTAAAGTAGTGGTGACCCCATTGATAGTAGCCGTCTCTAGTACAATGGTTCGACGGTCCTTGATATTCAGGTTCGCTTCTCTTCCACTTTCCACCACCACATGGGGATTGGTCAATATCTTGGCCTTTCCGTTGGATACCAGTGCCCGTATGTTAACCTGGAAATTAGGGGTGAGTTTGGTTAAAGCATCAAAAGCAAAAGATAGATTGCTGCCAACCGTCCCTGGGGTATAGCCGATATTATTAAAGTTACCAGTAGTACCTCGAGTAATATCAATGCCCCAATCAAAATCACGCTCATGAAAATACTCCACGAGCATGAAGTCAATAGTGATCATCATCTGTTGGGTATCCAGCAGCTCCAACTGTTCTATAGCGGTCACGATATCGTTTGGCTGGCCTACCAGAATGAGGCGGTTGCCTTCTTTGTGTTCGTAGATGTCTACGTTTTGGTTGATCTGTTGAAATTGTTGCAACACTACTTCTGAAATGAGGTTCTGGATTTTGTACTCGCGTACAATTTGCTGAGACCACACTTCAAGGGGCAATAACCACCCGACCACGAGCAGGAACATTATTCGTATTATACTATTTTTCACAATCTAGCAGCATTAGTTTTGAATAAGTCTACCTCATTGGGAGGCCACCCGCCGGTCTTGCTCCATCAGGAGTGGGATGGCCTCGATGGGTACATCTTTTCCGATAATTGTCCGGTTCGGATTCAATAGGTATATATAAGGGGTACCCGGAATGTAGTAATTAGAACGGATTTCTGGGTTATCCTGATCGGTTACATTGATCCATTGCACGCCTTGTTCGGTTATGAATTTCTTCCATTCCTTATCCGGGGTGTCCATAGCAATGGCGTATACTTCCAAGCCTTTATTCTTGTATTCATGGTACAGTTGCATCAGCTTAGGGGTAGCCTCAATACAGTGATCGCATTCCGCGTGATAAAAGAACAGGGCAACGTACGGGGCTCGTACATCATACAGAGCACGGATACGACCTTGTGGATCCTTCGCCTTAATGTCAGTGCCTTTTTTCCCGATTAAACTATTGATCTTGTCTTCGGTACGGAATTGCCAGGCATAGACCTGTACGGAATCGGCCCAGAAAGCTCGTTCGTAGGTCAGATAATGGTCTACCATGTGCACGTAGATGGCTTCCGAATCTAAATATGGATCTTGCGGCGGTTGATACTCTTGCGCTATCCATTCCGCGAAGAAGCGATAATATTTCGGGAATGGAAGCACTTTATGCATCAGTAGATCAATGGCTTGGATCTTGACGCGGGTTTGGTCGGGCACATAATTATATAAGTACTCCAGAAGCTTAGTAAAGACGACGGGCGTGTGCAGTAGCCTTTCATCAGAAAAGTCGACATTGTCCCAAAAATGATCCAGCATTAAGTACTGTCGTTCCGCATTATCAATAGTAGGATTGGATAATATACTTCGAAGGACGGCGGGTTGCTGCTGGGCCGCTTGATATTTTGTAAACAAGGCATTCGGGTACTGATTGAAAATATTACCCAAAAAATCAGTTTGTTCAGCAAAATATTGCTGTCTCAGCTGTTGAGTTTGATCATCCTCCGGTTGTAAGGAATTTTCTTCTTGTAGCCGTTGGATTTCGTTATGAAACCGTTTTTCCTGATCCATCGAAAATTTGATGCTCTTGTATAACAATTCATTTTCGAGACTACCTTCCACCTGCATTTGGGCAGTAAGGTCAGGAAACTCGGTTTCCAGGCTAAAAGATTGATCCTGGTCCAGTAGTAGCTGAAAGAAAGAGCTGTCGGGTAGGATAACCGTATACTCCCCTGGCTCATAGCCTACTTGACGGCGGAAGTTAGCCTTGCCTTCCGTATTAACGTAAGCGGAATCTATTCTCGATTTTACGTTCTGGTGTACACCATTCAGATAGATCCAAACATCGGATAATCCATTGATCCTAATGACAATTTCAGCAGCATGATTTGATTCCGTCTGCGCCTCATCATTATGACGACTACCAATAAGGAGGGTTAGAAACAGCGCAAAAAATATTTTAATAGAATTCATAGTTAGTATTTTTTGATTAATACAAACTTGGTTCACAATAGAAAAATAAGTGTGAACTATGGTCTTTAATATGTGGTCTATTGTATCTAAGCGTGCACTATCGTTGTATGATGTGTACTATTGTTGTTTCTTAAGGCTCAAATGTCAAGCGTCATTACTTTTTTTCCGCTAGGAAACCAATCACTGGCGGATGGGTCATGAACTGCCCCCAAAATGGATCGTCGAGTTGAGAAGGATGCAATTCAGGCGCTACCCACTGAAATCTGGTAAAGCCGGCTTCGGTAAAGGCTTCCGCATAGGTCTGCGGACGGAGGTAGTAATTATCGAAGGTAAAAACCGTATCATCTGTGTTATAGAAGGTATAGTGGATCGGATCGCCTTCCTGTCGGTCTTCTTTGGCTTGTTTGGTAAATCCATATTTGCGGTAGCTCGAGTATTCTTCGACCGGATTAAACGGATTGTCATTATAACCAATGAAGAAACCGCCGGACCGCAACTGGTGATAGGCCGCCCGACAGTAGCTTACCAACTCTTCCTTGGTTCGGGCATAATTGAGTAGGTACATAGCCACCACTTTATCGAATATCCCTAAATAAGGCAACTTAGCCACGTCCGACACCAGGTACTGACATCCTATCAGATGGGTTCGCTCGTGGGCTTCGGCCAGTTCAATCATTTTAGCGGACAGGTCTACCCCAAGTACCCGGTTTGCCCCTGCTTCTTTCAACTTACGGGTGTAAAACCCTTCTCCACAAGCCAGATCCAGGATATTGAATCCGGTTATATCGCCCATCATCTGATGGAGCGAGTAAGATTCCACGTAGAGCCGGAAGGGTAGCTGTTTGGAGCGTTTATACGCTTCAGCAATGAAATTATAGTCAGAAGTATTCATCGTCAAGATCTTAAATGATTAGAAAAATTGTGGGTGGTGCGAAAGTGAGCTATTGCGGCTATTCACTTAAATTGACCGGGGTCAGGATAAAGTCCCAATGCGCCAATAGCAATTCAAAACGCTTTTGTTCTTCCTGTTTGAGGCGCTCTCGGTCGGGAAATAATTCTTTAGAAACCTCTGCCCAAGCCTCTTCTTCAAAGGCGGCCGCCAGGTTTTTAAAGACCAATCGGATGCGGAAGTCCCACCGATTGGGTTCCGGGGTGTGAAAAGGAGATCTCTCAGCAATGATCTCGGTGATGTATCCTAGCTCTTGCATTTTCCGGACTATCGGATAATGGTTCTTTTTATACAATTCAATAAATGTTTCCTGATGACCCCATTTTATGCGATAGTAATTTTCAATGACATAAGGCTTTTCGGTTTCACTTTGTCCAAAAGTGGGAATAGAGAAAAACGAAAGAAAGAGAATTAATAGGTATTTAGACATGACATTTTTTAATTTTGGTTATTACTTAAATTTCAAATTATTGAATCAACCAGCGCTGAGCATCGGATCCATTGCAATCGTACAAATGAACGTTAGTACCATCCGTAAGGAGTCCCTTATCGGCATCCAGGCATTTTTCCGGATCTACGGCAGTTCGAAAAACTCGGGCTTGAGCGTCGAAGATCCACTGCTGGTTGGTTCCGCCGTGGCAATCATCAACCTCGATGTTGGCGTAATTCTCGGTCTGGGAGTCCTTCAAGTTCAGGCATTTGCCAGGATTCTGAGCCATTCTGACGAAGAGCCCGTCCAGCAACCAATGTTGTGAACTACTATCCGTACACGGAGCTAGCTGCACATTCCTCGGACTGACTGTTTTTCCCTCGTACACGTCCAGGCATTTATGTAGGGCCTTTTCCAAACGGACGGTGCGGTATAAGGTGTTGGAATCCGTAAATTCATACAGGGCGTACCCATCCATCGGCTGTTGGATGGTGGCTCCGGCGTAGGTGAGGATGGGGCCATGCTCTAATTGCTCATTGACAAAACTGCTGCCTCCCTTACCGGATTGGCCGCCCGCTCCGCCGGAATAACCGCCACCACCACCACCTAGAATGTATTTTGTCTGACCAATGCCACCTGCCCCAAAGCCCCAACCTCCGGAAAAAAACGAACCATTTCCCTGGTCGGAACCAGACCCGCCGGTTGGTTCCCCGTAATCGGGACCCGCCGGCCAGCCGGCATTACTTTTTATGCTTCCCAGGCTTAGCGGAAATGGGTAGGATGATCCAAAGGCACCGGCACCGCAGGATTCACCTTCGTTTTCTTTGGGACGGATTCGTACGCCCGCTTGTCCATCTCCGATGGCTGAGGATGCATTTTTATAGGCATGTCCCGGATTTCCAGCGCTTCCTCCGCTCCAACTCCAATAGGCTCCGCCGCCACCACCGGCTACCAGTAAAATCTTCCATTTTCCGTCTAACCCCCTAGCGGCAATTCCGGTACCACCCCCGCCACCCACCCCGGTAGGCGCTCCACTCTTATCGGTGTATTGTTGGCTATCGCCTTTTCCGCCAACCATAAACCGAATGGTATCGCCAGGATGAAGCTGGTTGGCACCTTTCCCAATAGCAAAGGCCGTTTTGACAAAGGCGCCTTCTCCGCCCCCAAATTTATATTGGTTGCGTTCAATCCATCCACCGTCTCCCCCTACGGCCGTTAGTACGAGGTACTTGGCGGTAATATTTTGGGGAATGACTATATCGCGGTATTGGCCCTCGAAAGGCACTTGGTTGATTGGCGTTTGGGCCGAAAGTATCGGTCCTAGCATTAAGCCAAACAATATCCCCAACATATTGTACCTCAATACCGCAAATGATACAATCATGATATTTTTTGGTGC
>CAKZYJ010000101.1 GCA_937884755.1 uncultured Flammeovirgaceae bacterium | reverse complement strand
GTAATTGCTATTCCAGTTGTGTTACTTTCTCGCTATCTGGTACTGAAAGCTCCTATCTCGTTCTTTAAAGACAAGTTAAACTTTGTGCCCCGTACCGATCTGATTATGACTTGGGGAGGCTTGCGAGGGGGAATTTCCATCGCGTTAGCACTCTCACTGACCAATGCTATGGATCGGGAGTACTTACTAACCGTAACTTATATTGTGGTAGTATTTTCCATCATTGTGCAAGGGCTGACCGTAGAACGGCTAATTAAACGATTGGGAGTGATGGGTAGCCCCCAAGTGTCCTCGGAAGTAGAAAACAAAGAGGCTACTTCCCATTAACGAAATATCGGAATCTTCAGTCCTCCTTTAACAGCATCGTTGCTACTGTTTGTATATTTGTCAGGGTGATAAGCGTTACGTAATGGCTTTTCCGGACTTGAGAATAGAACTGTTCTAATATTAGAAGTTTCAGTTTGTCCGTTGGCACTTATGTAGTTAACCATTGCTAAGTCCATGCGTTAAAAAAGTAATAACTCTCACTATGCAATTTACACCACAAAAGATGGTAGGCTGGTACCAGGTTAAACAGTTGATGTTTACTGGTCTCAAAGCTCTGCTCTCCTATATCTTTGGAAATTATTCCGACCGACGCGAGGTTCAGGCCGCACTGAGTGGCTCCGACCGCTTTGACTTCAGCCAGGCAGACGAACTCTGGTTTGACTATGTGTCTGATGTGGGCGACGGGTTTAATTCAACTTACTCGGTAGCCAAGCTGCTAGCACAGGAACAGCTAACCTTAGATAAGCACCAAACCCAACGAGGTGATATTCTGATTATGGGGGGCGATCAGGTGTATCCTACTCCCGAGATGCACGAGTACGAAAACCGCCTAAAGGGGCCTTACTCGGCGGCACTTCCTCGTGATGATAGCCAGCCTTCTCCGGCCTTATTCGCTATTCCGGGTAACCACGACTGGTACGATGGGCTCACGAATTTTCTGAAGGTCTTTTGTCAGGAGCGGCACATCGGCCAATGGCAAACTTACCAAAAGCGAAGTTACTGGGCAGTGCAGTTACCACACCGTTACTGGATTTGGGGTATCGACATTCAGCTTAATTCCGATATTGCCCAGCCGCAGAAGAATTACTTCAACGATATGGTTGACCAGTATATGCAGCCGGGTGATAAAGTTGTTCTTTGTACAGCTGAGCCTAGCTGGGTATTCAATGATCGCTATCGCGAAGAAGACTCTTACGAGCGTTTGCGCTTCTTTGAGCAGCGTTTCATTCTGGACAATGAGTTCGAATTAGTGGCAACTCTATCGGGTGATCTGCACCACTACGCTCGCTATGCTAAAGTTGAGAACGGGCAGGAAACCCTACAACGCATAACGGCGGGGGGCGGAGGAGCTTTTTTGCATCCTACCCATAATCTGCGAGATCACTTTCGGAAAGTAGAAGACGAAGAACTAGATCTAAAAGCGGTTTTTCCCGATAAGGAAAAGTCGCGGGGGTTAGCTTTTAAGAATATCCTTTTTCCCTATCTGAATCCTAGCTTTTCGTTTTTTCTGGGAGCATATTATCTATTACTTACCTGGGTACTGGAAACCGATGCTAGCCGGGGGTTAACTTCTTTGCTAGAGCAGCTGAGTGGAACCGACCATGTTTTAGTAGCCTTCGATGCTATTTTTCACGTACTCATCCGCAGTCCGTTAGCCTTCATTTTGGGACTAACGCTAGTAGCTAGTTTCACTTGGTTTGCCGATGAGAATGCCGGAAAATCACGTTATACTTGGATTGTTGGCACTTTGCACGGAGGCTTACATTTGCTGTTGTGTAATCTGCTGATCTGGGGATTTGCTTCTATTAACCTTGACTATCTGGGGTTGGAGGTAATTAGTGTAACCCAGGTGGTTTTATTTGCTGCTGAGATGTTAGTGTTGGGTAGTATCTGCGCTGGAACATTGGTTGGCTTGTATCTATTGCTAAGCAATCTAGTACTAGGTATTCACGACAATGAGGCGTTTTCATCCGTACACGAGGAAAATTACAAGAATTTCCTGAGGTTTCACTTAACCCCTACCCAACTTACGATCTATCCAATAGGAATTGAGCACATCCAGAAGCACTGGAAAGTCCAGAAAACTAAGCCACTTACTTTCACTGGCAAACTACCTAAAGCTAGGCTGATTGAATCTCCCGTTCACATTCCGTTAAAAACCACTGTGTCGGATGCGGAGTTTTCGGTAACGAGTACATAAAAAAAGCGAAAAGATTTCTCCTTCCGCTTATCTTGTCGTTTGAATACCGCGTACCAAATGGTTAGAAGAACTTATAGCGTTCGTCTTCAATATCGGCAAAGTCCTGTACCGCTTCGGCAATATTGTAGCCTACTCGGGTTTGGCGCTGCTGCTTCAGCTGATCTTGATAAGTAGCGTAATCAGCAATTTCGGGAGCATCGGTTAATGCTTCCAGTTCAAGGATGACCACTCCGTTTTCGGTCGTGATAGGGTCAGAAACCTGACCGGGTTCCATCGCAAAGGCTTTACCAATAACTTTAGCAGCAAAACCGACATTGGGCAACGTATTGGTATTAAGCTTAAGGTCACTACTGGCATATACGTTAGCATCGGCTCCGTACGCATCGGCTTTTTCCTGTAAGCTACCCGATAGCTCGTTCAACTTTTGGACAATTACCTCTCCTTTCTTTTCGGCTTTTACCTTAGTTTCTACTTCAGCCCGCACACCTTCCAGGTTAGCGGTTCCTTTTTCAGTTTTTCCAGTTAGTACAGCCACTACGTAGGCATCTTCCAGCTCAAATACTTCGGAAATATCGCCCACTTCGGCATCGCGGAAGCTCCACTGCACTACTTGACGAGCACCGTTTAGTCCAGTGACAGTCTGGGCATTTTGAGAAATATTCTCGGCCACTCGTACATCCAGGGTATCTTGGTTGGAGCGAGCAACGAAGCTATCGAAGCCACTGATCTCACTGCCAAATAGGTCAGCTTCTCGGAACGCTTCGTCACGGGTTTGATCGCTAGGATATAGCTCTCGTTCTACGGTGGCAATCTTATACGCCTGATTTGTAGGAGCTTCAGTTACATCGATGATATGGTAACCGTAATCGGTTTTGATCAGACGGCTGATAAGTCCAGTGTTGTTGCTTTGGAAAACAGCGTTTTCAAACGGTTCTACCATGCGTCCTTCGGGGAACCAACCTAAGTCGCCACCCTGAGCAGATGATCCATCTTCGCTATTGGCTCGGGCTAATTCGGCAAAATCGGCACCGTTACGTAACTGGTTCAATAAGCCTTGAGCTTCTTGTCGGGCTTCAGCCTCGGTACGACTATCGTCGGTCTTAATCAGAATATGGCTGGCACGGGCAAAACTAACAGTATCTTCGTATGCTTCCGATACCTTATAAAGCGTGTATACGTCCCCTTGCTGGAATGGTCCGTACACCTGTCCCTCGCTGAAAGTAGCGGCACTATCCGTAAGTACAGGTGGTAAAGTTCCGGGATTGTAAGTTTGGAAAGGTGCACCGGCTACGGCATCGGTATTGATGATGGCAAACGTAGAATCATTAGAAGCTGCTTCAAAATCAAGCTTTAACTCCTCCATATCCGCCGTAAAATCTTCCAGATCAATTTCGGAAGGGATAATAGGGAAACGAACATATTGCAGCGAACGACCTGCTTCTACCTCAAATTCCTTTTTATTCTTATCTAGGTAGCTTTGTAGTTCAGTATCGGTAACGCTTACAGCGGAGTCGCCTACAGCGTAGAAAGGAACGTACAAGTACTGTACTTCGGCTACTCTGTTTTCTAGCATGTATTGTTGCTTGGCTTCCTCCTGCGTGATATAGTTTCCGGCAATCAGCATATTGTCGTACTTGATGCGCTCACGAGAGTCGCTCAGGTTCTGCTCGTATAGCTGCCAGGAAATTTGCTGGTCGGGTGGAAGCTGAGGTAGGGCTTGTAAGTAATTCAGTAGCCGCTCGCGATCAAACTCGCCCGTATTAGGATCGGTAAATGACTGACGGATACCCGGATCGATGTTGTTACCCTGCACCATATCAATCAGTTCGCGTTCGGTAACCCTCACGCCTAACTTTTCAAACTCCTGGCCGAAGGCTTTCTCCGCTACCAGCTTATTCCAAGCCTGCTGCCGCAGTGAATTCATTTCCTGTTCGGAAGGCTGCTGTTGGGTACGCAGTGTGTAGTTGGCTTTCTGTTCGTTAATCTCCTGCTGGTATTCTTCTAGCGAGACCGTTTGGCCGGCAATCTCGCCTACTTCCGTATCGGGGCCACCAAAAAGCTGCCCTCCAGAACTATTGAATACATCACCGCCTACAACAAACAGGGTAAGGCCTACAGCTACTGCGCCGACAATCAAAGCCGTTTTCTCCCGAATCTTTCCAATTAATGACATATATCTACTGTGTTATAGTGTTAATGCGGTTACTGCGTAATGTTTTTGTGTTAATCATATTTCTTCTAGTAATACTTATAACAATTAAAAACACATGAGTATCTACACCTTTTTCTGAAACGAACCGCAAAGATAAAAATTTCGTGTGATTTCATCAGGAAATTTTCGCATTCTACGGGTTAGAATTACGAATAAGGTCAAATAGTAAGCAAAAACACCAAAAAAATAGTTTATTATTCAGAAGCTTTTTTAGGTGGAATAGTCACCTTCACATTATCAATGCGGTTGTCGCCCATAGACATTACCGTGAAGATGTAGGCATCGGCAGGAATAATATCACCTTTAACGGGTATCTCACCAGTAAGGCTGAGAATGTATCCGCCTAGTGTGTCATAATCACCTTCAGGTAAATCCCAGCCGTACTTTTCCACCAGATAGTCAATCTCATGGCGGGCACTGATCAAATAATTATCTTCATCAATTTTAAGCTCTACCCAGTCTTCATCGTCGTGTTCATCCTGAATCTCTCCGAAGATTTCCTCAATAATATCTTCCATGCTGACGATACCGGCAGTACCCCCAAACTCATCCACTACCAACGCCAGGCTTTTGTGCTCGGTGATAAATTGGATCATCAATTCGTTGGCCGGAATGGTTTCCGGTACGATGATGATAGGAGTAAGTATCTGCTGGATCGTAGTAGGCTTTTTAAACAGTTCTAGCGAGTGACAATAGCCAATTACGTTATCAATGGTTTCCTTGTATATCAGAATTTTGGAGTGGCCGCTCTCGATAAAAGCCTTCTTTAGTTCTTCAATATCGTCTTCAACGTCTACGGCTACTACCTCCGTTCGCGGAATGAGACACTCCCGCACCTTCACGGTTTTGAACTCTAGTGCATTGGTGAAGATTTTAGCGTTAATTTTTGGGCCGGCTTCTGCCGACTGTTCTTCCTGTAGCGATTCACTAAGGGTGTTTTTTACATAGTTATTCAGGTCGGTAAGACCAAATACCGGTTTGTCGTTGCGATAATCGAACCCCAGTACGTAGACGATTACCCAGCGGGATACCTTATCAATGATCCATACCGGAATGAATAACAGCCCATAAATGAGGGTAAATGGTAGTGTAAGCAGCGAAAGAAGGCCATTAGGGTCAATCAGGAAAACACTTTTGGGAGTAAACTCCGCAATGATCAGTACTACGATGGTAGCAATGATTGTTTGACTCAGGAGTACTACTGCATCATTATTAACAATTGACGGCAGCGTTTGGGCTAACCAAGGTTCCAGCAGGGTAGCAATAAAATAGGAATATAAAACCAGCGCTAGATTATTACCCACCAATGTGGTACCAATAAAACGGGTAGGGAATTTAGTAAAATGAGAAAGGATTCGTCCGGAAAGTGAGCCTCGCTGGCTAGCTAGTTCAATGCGTAGTTTGTCGGCTGATATAAACGCAATCTCAATACCCGAAAAAAAGGCCGAAAACAATAAGCAAATCAGAACAATAACCCAAACTATATCCATGAGGGAGAAAACACAATGGTTGTGCGCTAAAAGATAAAATAATTAGCGGCAAAATAACATTAAGGATAGTACTATTTTTTGGATGATTTCTTTTTCTTACCTGCTCCTGATTTGGATTTAGGCTTTTCTTCCTCTTCACCGTTCTGGGTTCTTCGCCGGTGGTTATACCAGAGCAGTAACCCTACTGACAGCATAAACAACCAGTAGGAGTAGGCAATTCCGACGGTCATGGTTTCGTAAACCCCGATGATGAAAATCCCTACGCAAAGAGAAAAAATGATAGCGTCTGCAAGCCGCATGTTATTCTAATGAAAAAACTCCAGTGGGTTTTAAAATCTCGTAGGAAGAGAAATCTTCTTTTGCTTCCAAGCCTTCGCCCATCAGAATCTCACCTTCTGATTCTATTTCCACGTAGCGATCGGTATGGATGCTTTTTTTATTCCGTTCCCAGTGAAGAATTTCAGTTTCCAGTTTCTCGCCACTTTCCAGATTCTTTACTACTACCTCTCCGGTAGCAGTGTATTTATCCTCTTCTTTATTAAAATAGCCCTGGTTGGCTTTAATGGAGGTAGTCTTTACTCCCAACTCATCAAAAAATTCAATGTAGATGCCTTCAGGGAAATCTTGGTCGCCATTGATATACTGTAACTGCCGCTGAGCTTCCAATTTAATCCGTACTTGGGCTGAGTCGCTGTACAGTATTTCAATATTATTGGCTTCCAGTACTGGACCATCGTATTCTTTAAAATCATCGGCATTCTGACCATCATCGCAACCCCAGGCCAGTCCGGCCATCAACAACACCATAGTACAACACCAGCGAGTCATATTGTTTGATTTACTACTTCTACTGACGAAAAAAAGCCATCCCCCGTTGCGGAAAAACTTCCACTGACGAGAAATGGCTCTGAGTATTTAAGAAACTAGACTAGTCGCGCGTTCGGATAGTTACGGTTTCGCCGATCCAGCATGCCACCGTTACTTGATCGCCCACCTGCTTATTGTACGTGAACACTTCTTCCTTGGAAGGAAATTGCTCCTTGGCACTAGCCATAGCCGAGTTGTTTCCAGCTTTGCGGTACTTTTCATAAGCCGCTATAAATATCGCTCGGTCTTCAACAGGGTCCTGACCCGCTTTGCACTGCTCATAGCTCTGCATGTACATATTGCCGATAGTAGTGTAAGCCTTTTCAGCTAAGGCATCATCCATGTTGGCGGCTTGCAGAAAGTACTTACGAGCAGCAGATTTCTGACCTTCCTTCATAGCAATGCTCCCTAAGTCCATTGTGATATCAGCTTTTTGTTCATCGCTAGAAGAAATCTCTATCGCTTTCTGAAACCACTCTTTGGCTTTCTCGTAATCTTCGCTCACCATTGCCCGAGTGCCCAGTGCTTTGGCTAACCCAGGATCTTCTTCACCATTTTGGAATAGGATTTCGGCAGCAGACATGAAGAAGTCTTGATCAGTACAGGAAGAGGCCAAGGAAAGAGAAATAACTCGTTTCGCCAAATCAACATCATCAGGGGTTTCTTGCAGCTTAGGCATTAGCTTATCTTGAATCTGAGCGCAACTCATGGTGAAGAAACCAGCAAAAATACTATCCATGTTTTCACCCGCTTCCTCGTATTTGGCTGCGTACTTGCCACCTTCGGTTACCTTCTTCTCTACCATCTGACCCAGTCGGTCATAGACGTCTAAAACTTCCTGGTCAGTAAGCTCACCTTTTTCGTAGCGGTTCTTAATTACCGACATAAAGGGAGTAATGTTGTAGTACACCAACTCATCGTTACTTTGCTCCATGGTTTCCATGAAGATATCCATCAGACGATTGTATTGGCTAGGGTCTTTATAAAGCAACTTAAAAGCGGTGTTTGCCTTACGGTTCATAATATCACCCTTATCTTCATCAGGAAAGTACTGTAGTCGCAGATCGAACATCTCCAATGATCGTGCGGTATATTCCTGCTTCTTAGCTTTATCACTTTCTTTCATCGCCAATTCTTCGTAGATGTCAGCGCCATCTATATAAATCGCCGGATTCAGGTCCGGGGCATTCTCGTGAAGCCAAGTGATAGGGGGTACTGCCGCGGCAAAATCCTTTTGCTTTTTAGCATCGGTGTAGAGCACCCATTTCTCCTGAGCTGTAGTTTTATCTTCAGGCCAGTTGAAGTTTTGTGCTTTAAGTCCGACGGTCGTAATCAGTAGAAACAATACCGACCAAAAAGCAATTGAATAAGCTTTGTATTTCATGATTTTCTTTTTGGTTAAACTATTAGATTATGTGTTAGAGTATACTAGCAATAGCGATCAATTCAAAAACAATTCAACTCTATTACAAAAATGACAATGTAAGCTTTGAAGATTAAATGAAACGTAAATATAATACAATTATCATAAAATTTCGAAAAGGGAATTGAACAAATTTTTGACTGAAAACCATCTTCAGTAGTATTACCCAAGGCAACTTTAATACCAAAAATGATAATGATTTTTACTACAGCTACTAATGCAACTGCTTAGAAGCCAAAAAGTTGGTGAATGAGAACATGCTTTCTTAGTCAAATTTGCGGCGTATAAACCAGTTGGGGTCGTTGAATGTAATACCGGCCGAAACCCGGAAATAATTTTCCCGAATAAGCCCTTCTTCCAGCGTACCCCGGTTCCCAATTTCAAAAGAAAGATTGGTACTAGAGAAATTGCTCATAGGTAAGGATAACCCCAGGTTAAGCCCAAAATCGGTTATTTGTTGGTCTTCTACCGCAAACGGAGTATTGCGATAAAATAGTCCCATGCGATAGGCCATTCTGGACAAGTAGCTATTGACGGATCTAATATCGGGAATGTACTGTCCGCCCACCGACACTTCGTAACTATTCCGCATGTCGTCACTGCCACCTCCGAAAGACCGATAATTTTCCCAAGGTTGTGTCACAAAATCCACACCTACCATATATTTCAGTGATTTTTCTAGCGAGATTCCCATCCCTAAACGGGATGGTAAGGTAACATTTCCTTCTAGTGTGTCTAGCCGCTCTACGCGGGATAGTAATGGGTTGCCGGGGGGAACACTACGTAGCGTGAGTTCTCGGATAGCCCGTACTTTCATTTGGGGTTGATAGGTGGCTCCCACGTTAAGAAGCGTATTATTTCCCAACTTAAAGCCGTACGATAAGCTAGGCTCAAAGATAACATCGGAGTAGTAAATCTGGTCTTCCAATTCAGTGCGATTAGCCTGAGGGTCGTTTAACAAAACGGTTCGGGTTTCGGTGATAGGGCCAAAGAGATAACTAATACGTAACCCCAATCCCAGGTTGCCTACTACCCTAATTCCATTGGAAATGGAAATGAGGTTCGTTCCTCCATCGCCTTCAATAATCTGGGTGCCTATCTCGTTCCCCCCCTGCACATTAATGCTTTCCTCAATACGGTAGCCTACTACACTGTACGGAATCATCCCTACGCTCATTGTCCAACGGTTGGTGGCAATCGGAAAAGAGAATATGCCGTAGTTTAGTCCGCCCCCAGTGCGAGTGATCGATTCGCTTTCGTTTTGCATGATGTTCTGCTCCACGCTAAAAGCAACGTCGAAGGAAGAGAGGTTATTCTTATAGAGAAAGGCCGGATTGGTGTAGTTGATAAACAAGGCATTGCCCATTCCAATACCAACGTTACCCATTCCCCGGTTGTGTACCAGGCTGGGGCGTATCAGGTTACCTATTCCCTGAGCCGAATAAGGAGTGATACCGGTTTGGGCCCAGGTGGCCGTAGTCAGACTAAGCATGCCAATTATCACTAATGCCCAGCTGGTAAAATTACGAACCCTCATATTGTACTATACTATTTAATCCTATCAAAACTAGTTCCGGAACGTGCTTATGTTCCGAAAGAATCCACGGACGAAGGTAATCCATATCTCCTCCGCAAGTTACAATCTGCAAAGCTGCAAATTTGTCGGCATACCTCCGAATAATTTGATCAATTTCCGCTGCCATCCCGATAAGCCCTCCACTCTGCAAGGCTCCCTCGGTACTTTTTCCGATTATCGGCAGATCAGTGCTTTGCTGCGGTAAATCTAAGGATACTAACGGCAAACGAGCCGTAAAAGTGTGCATAGCTTGCCACCGCATCCGCAAACCAGGAGAAATAAGGCCACCCAGGTACTGCCCCTGCTCGTTGAGTAATTCATAGGTAACGCAGGTTCCAGCGTCTATTACTAGCACATTTTGATCGGGAAAAAGTGACTGAGCCCCGGCTACTGCCGCTATCCGGTCGGTACCTAGGGTATGGGGGGTACGGTAAGTATTCTCAAAAGGCAAGGGAGTCTCCGGGCCTAAAACAACAAACTTGGTAGAATCCACTGCGGCCTTGAGCTCATCAGCATACGCCGAAACGGAGGAAACAATGATCCGATCCGGAGGTCGTTCTCGAATACGGTGTACTAGTTGATCTGTGTTTACAGCGGGTTGAAATTCTCTCAGGTGATCCTGTTCAAACCATCCAGCTTTGGTTACAGAGTTACCGATATCGACTGCTAAGTTCATGAAAATATGATTATCTATTGGTGTTTACGGCTTACTTTGGTAATTTGCTCGCGCCTACTTTTTTGGTGAATTGCATGCCGGCTATTTCTGGACACAACACCGACGGAGGTTTATGCTGTGATAAGTTATTATTAAATCGGTAGCTTAGGATAAACCAGAACATCTTCTGAAGATAACTAACCTATTTCAATGGAGCGATTGCTGCTTAGGATTACATTACTCTTACTGCTTCTTACCCTCTGTTTTCCTACCTTCGTCTCGGCTCAAACTTCGGAAATACCCGTTTATTTAGCACAGCATCAGCAAGAGGATCATAGCCAGTCCGACCCGATTACTGCTTCCGAAACCCAGCATGAAGATGATCATGCTGAGGAGGGGTACGGAGATCATGATGAAGAACATGCCAGTGCTCCAGCCTGGACCGTCATTCCCTTTGTTTTACTGTTGTTGATGATCGCTACCGGACCATTGTTCTACGAACATTTCTGGCACAAGAATTATCCCATACTGGCCGTACTTTTGGCAGTAATAGTGATTTCCTACTACATTTTTATACTGGGGAATACGGGCGAACCGGTGCACGCACTGTTCGAGTATCTTCAGTTTATTGCGCTGCTATCGTCCTTGTTTATTGCTTCCGGGGGAATATTGATTAAGGTAGATAAGAAAGCAACCCCAATTATCAATTCTACTATCTTACTGATCGGCTCAGTTATCTCTAATTTGATTGGTACTACCGGAGCCTCCATGCTGCTAATTCGACCTTACATCCGGCTCAATCAGCACCGAATTCGTTCCTACCACATCATTTTCTTCATCTTTATGGTGAGTAATGTGGGGGGGGCACTTACGCCTATTGGTGATCCGCCCTTGTTTCTAGGGTTTTTGAGAGGCGTACCTTTCTTCTGGACGATCTCTCACGTGATTTTGGAGTGGATATTTGCGCTCGTTGTGTTAGTCGCAGTGTTCTTTATTATTGACAAACGAAATCGCACTACCATCAATGGCGATGAGACTCCAGTAGAGTACTCGGGTAAAATTTCCATTGTGGGTAAACGCAATTTTGTGTGGCTAGCCGTTGTGATTGGAGCTGTTTTTATCGACCCTAATAAAATAGATTGGTTGCCTCACATTAATTACCACGACACCAAATTTTCCTTCGTTCGGGAGCTGATCATGTTTGCAGTGGCATTTCTTTCTTTTCGGCTGGCTAAAAAGGAAGCGATTAAGGGTAACGAGTTTAGCTTTGAGCCGATCCGGGAGGTTGCCTTTATTTTTATTGGCATATTCGGTACGATGATGCCAGCGCTGGAGCTGGTAGGAGGTTTTGCTAAGTCGGAAGCTGGTCGTGAGCTGATTACCCATAATACGTAGTATTGGGGTACGGGCATTCTGTCGGGCTTTTTAGATAATGCCCCAACTTATCTTAACTTCTTAGCCGCAGCCATGGCCTCAGTAGGGGCCAGCGTAAATAGTTCTCAGGATGTGCTGGCTTTCTCAAATGGTGCGTACGACGATAGTATCATGTACCTCACGGCTATCTCCGTAGCGGCAGTATTCTTTGGGGCCATGAGCTACATTGGCAACGGGCCTAACTTTATGGTAAAATCTATTGCTGAGCAGGTGGGTATCCGGATGCCTTCATTTTTTGGTTACATTATCCGCTTTTCGTTGCCCGTTCTGCTGCCCATTCTGGTACTGGTATGGCTGATCTTTTTTGCTTTCCAGTAGTGTTTCCGTAATTACTCCCTGATGTACCTGAAAATACTTTTTCTCGCCTTCAATGAGGCTGAAGATACTGCGGGTCCGTTCCGGTCGAGCGTCTGATACAAATAGCTGACCGAACGAATGCTGTACCACCATTTCGGTTAGCTTACCAATTCGGAAGTCGTCCAGCTTATCAAAGATATCATCTAGCAAAAGAATAGGTTTCAATTGCTTCTCAGCCCGAAGAACATCAAATTGAGCCAGCTTTAGCGCGATTACGAAGGACTTCTGTTGTCCCTGGGAGCCAAAGCGTTTAGTAGGGTGTTCGTCAATCTTAAAAACGTAATCGTCGCGGTGAATGCCCAGGGTGGTGCGTTGCAATATCAAATCCTTACCGTAGGCTTTAAAAAAAACGGATCGGTACTCCGACTTGGAAAAGTGAGAAGTGTACTGAATAGCTACGCTCTCCTTCTCGCCCGATAAATTACGGTAGTGCTGGTCGAAGTAAGGAATGAATTTATCCAGAAAAGCCAAGCGCTTTTCGTATAGCCGGTGGCCCAAGTCCAACAACTGATCACTGTACGAATCCAGTAAATCAGAGTCGTAGGTATTACGGTCGGCAAATTGCTTTAGCAGGGCGTTACGTTGCCGTAAAACGTGGTTGTAACGAATTAGGTCTTCTAGATAGTCAGCGTCAATTTGTGACATCAGGCTATCGAAGAACCGGCGGCGCAGTTCACTGGCTCCTCGAATCAGGTCGGTATCGTCAGGGGAGATCATCACTACCGGAAAGCGGCCAATATGCTCACTCATTTTATCGTAGGGTACCTGACTGTTCTGTACCTGCTTTTTTTGTCCCCGTTGCCAATTACACTGTATGGTATATTTACGCTCCTGCTTTTCAAAAATCCCCTTAACCATTAGTAGCGGTTCCCCGTGGCGAACGTTCTGTTGCTCCACACTACTAAACGCGCTTTTGGTGAACGAGAGATAGTAGATCGCATCGAGTAGGTTAGTCTTACCGCTGCCGTTTTCCCCCAGTATACAGTTAATCTGCGGCGAAAAATCGAGGTTGAGTTCTTCGTAATTCTTAAAGTTGAGTAGGTGGATTTTTTCCAGCCGCATAGGTTCTTTGTTCGAGTTTTTGTATTAATTTGCACGAGCGCAGTTACTCGGGTAAATGTACATATCAATTTAGCGATTGTGCATCCTTTTACTGAGTAATCCGGGATTTTTTAACAAAAGCTGGATTATCACGGTACCGTACCTGAACAGGATTGTCGCCTACTGCGTTACGTACCTGTAAGACGTTTATCTAAGCAAACAATTATGGCAGTTAGTACCAAAGAAAAGACTAATAAAAAATCAACTAAGAAGCGAGAGTTTTCTAAAGAAACCTATATGTGGTGGTACGAGACTATGTACCTGATGCGTCGCTTTGAGGAGAAAGCCGGACAGCAGTACGGCCGCCAGAAAATTCGTGGGTTTTGCCACTTATATATCGGACAGGAAGCTTGTGCTGCGGGTGCAGTTTCAGCATTACGCGATACCGATAGTTTTATTACCGCTTATCGTGATCATGCTCACCCCTTAGCCCTGGGTAGTGATCCGAAAGCAGTAATGGCGGAGCTATTTGCTAAGCAGACCGGTATCTCTAAGGGGAAAGGCGGCTCTATGCATATGTTTGATAAGGAGCGTAACTTCTACGGTGGTCACGGCATTGTCGGTGGACAAATTCCACTGGGAGCGGGTATTGCGTTCGCGGAGATGTATAAAGGCACTGATAACGTATGCGCCACTTTTATGGGCGATGGTGCCGTGCGGCAGGGATCGTTCCACGAAACCCTGAATATGGCAATGACCATGAAGATACCCGTTATCTTCATTATTGAAAACAACGGTTACGCGATGGGTACCTCGGTAGAGCGTACTAGTAACGTACAGGAGCTGTATACTTTAGGTGAAGCTTACGATATGCCTTCCTTCCCGGTAGATGCTATGAGCGTAGAGAATGTTCATATTGCTATGGAAGAAGCGGCGGAGCGAGCTCGTAAAGGCGATGGCCCTACGCTGTTAGAATTCCGCACCTATCGTTACAAAGGCCATTCTATTTCCGATCCGGCCAAATATCGCACCAAGGAGGAAGTGGAAGAATACAAGGAGCAAGACCCGATTGTGCAGTGTATGAAAGCCATTTTGGAGAAGGATTACGCTACGGAAGAAGAACTAAAGGCAATTGAGAAGAAAGTGAAAGATCAGGTAGAAGAGGCTATCAAGTTTGCCGATGAGTCTCCTTTCCCACCGGTAGAAGAAGCCCTACAGGATGTTTACATGCAGAAAGACTATCCGTTTATTCTGGATTAGAAATTCTTACCATGCAATTTTTTGCCGGAGCTCTTCATTGGGGTCCGGCTTTTTAATTACTGCATTTTCACTAGTATGGGAAACGCAAAGAATAGTTTTTCTGTTTACGAAAAAATTATTCTAACTTTGCAGCCCAAATTCAAGAATTATGGCGAATAGAGTTCGAGGTTCTCGTAGTAAGAAAGATGTTAGAGAAAGGGACAAGATGACCGCAACCGAAGAGTTGCTGGAAACCCCCGAAGCGCTTCAGGATCGGATTGTTGATACTGAAGAATACATTAAACAACACTCCACTCCGTTTATTATCGGAGCAGCAGCAATCGTGTTGGCGGTGGCCGGGTACTTTGGCTATCATTACTACCAAGATAGCCAGAACCAGACGGCCCAGGAAGAAATGTTTCAGGCGATCTACTACTTTGAGTCGGATAGCCTGAATGCGGCGCTGAACGGCGACGGTAATAACTACGGTTTTTTGGAAATCATCGACGAATTTGGCGGAACTGATGCGGCTAACTTGGCGCACTACTACTCTGGAATCATTGAGCTTCGGCAGGGTAACTACGAGTCGGCGATTGAGTATCTGGAAGATTTTGGGGCGAGCGACCTATTGGTGCAGGCGCAAGCCTACGCACTGATTGGCGATGCCTACATGGAACTGGGAGATCACCAGCAAGCCGCTAGCCAGTATGAGAAAGCAGCAGATTACAATACTAATCAATTCTTATCGCCTCAATATTTAGCCAAGGCCGGAGTAGCCTACGAGGCTGCTGGAGATTACGGCAGTGCCGCAGCTAGTTATCAGCGAATTATTGATGAGTTTCCGCAAGCTTATGAGTTTCAGGAGGCTCAAAAGCAACAAGCCCGCCTGGAAGCATTGGCTACGAAGTAGTATCATTAAAGCAAAATATGACTATTCAAAAGGATGAGGCCACCCCCGGCTTTGTCCTTTTTACTTTACACTAATATGGCCACTGTTAACCAAAATCTTAGCGAACACGACGCATCCCATCTGCCGAACATCTCGCAGCATCATTTTTCTATTGTAACGGCTGAGTGGAACCGCGAAATCACCCAACCCCTGTTGGAAGGTGCTATTAATACCTTATTGAAGCACGGAGCCCAGCAGAAGTTTATCCGCAGTAAGTGGGTGCCGGGTAGCTACGAACTCACCTTGGGTGCCCAATGGGAAGCGTCTCGTTCCAAAGTGGATGCGGTGATTTGCCTGGGTTGTGTCATTCAGGGTGAAACGCCCCATTTTGACTATATCTGCCAGTCGGTAGCGCAGGGTATTAAAGATGTGGCGCTTAAGTACAACAAACCGGTGATTTTTGGCGTACTTACTACCTTAGACCAGCAGCAGGCTCAGGAGCGTGCGGGCGGAAAGCACGGCAACAAAGGGGACGAAGCGGCGCTGACCGCTATCAAAATGTTGGGATTTGATGAACAATAAGAGCGTGGGGCTGGGAGTACGGAGCTGGAATTAGCATATTCATACCCCCTGCTCCTTGCGCCAAGCACCACGCAATTGAACAATCAGTAACTAACAATCAACTATCTATGAAAGTCTTAAAATTTGGCGGTACTTCGGTAGGCTCTCCCGAACGGATGCACCGGGTCGCTGAATTGATTACCCAGCAGCCCGAACCTAAGATAGTGGTCCTATCAGCTGTATCGGGTACCACTAATACTTTGGTGAAAATCAGTCAGGCTTTGCAACAAGGGCAAAAAAGAGAGGTGGGCCAGATCATTGCTGCGTTAGAAAAACACTACCAGGATTTTTACCAAGATTTACTCCCAGCGGAAGTTCATCAGGAAGGTGAACAAATAGTTGCCGCCCACTTTGAAGCACTGAAAGCCACTACGCAGGAGGCGTACAGTGCGGATGTAGAAAAGGAGATTTTAGCCCAGGGTGAGCTACTTTCTACCAAACTCTTTACGGCTTACCTAAAGTCCAAAGATATTCCAGTAGTACTACTGTCAGCACTGGAGTTTATGCGCATTGATGCTCATCAAGAGCCCAATAGTGCGTTTATCCGGAGTCAACTAACCGAGTTGCTGAGCAAACACCCAGAAGGCCAACTCTTCGTAACTCAGGGCTACATTTGTCTGAATAGCTACAACCGAATTGACAATCTGCAACGAGGTGGTAGCGACTATACCGCTTCCCTGGTTGGAGCGGCGGTAGGGGCTAAAGAAATTCAGATTTGGACTGATATTGACGGAATGCATAACAATGATCCACGTATTGTTAAAAAAACATTCCGGGTAGACGGGTTGTCGTTCAACGAGGCCGCCGAGCTGGCCTACTTCGGGGCCAAAATTTTGCATCCGTTTACCATCCGACCTGCTCAGCGAGCTAACATTCCGGTCCGATTGCTCAATACAATGGAACCTCAGGCACCCGGCACGCTGATCTCAGATCATCAGGAAGACCGGTCTATCACCGCGGTTGCCGCCAAAGACGGTATTACGGCCATTAAAATTAAATCATCGAGAATGCTGCTCGCCTACGGTTTCTTACGGAAGGTTTTTGAGGTATTCGAGAAGTATAAAACTCCTATTGACTTAATTACCACCTCGGAGGTAGGAATATCCCTGACAATAGACAATCAGAGTCACTTAGAAAATATTCAGCGCGAACTTGCTGCTTTTGGTGAAGTAGAGGTAGATACCGATCATACCATCGTATGCGTGGTAGGAAACATGCCGTTTCAGAAGGTGGGAGTGCTGAAGCAGATTGTAGATGCTATTGACGATATACCGATACGGATGCTCTCCTACGGTGGTAGTAAATTCAACATCTCACTGCTGATTGATAGTCGGTACAAAAATGAAACACTAAACCGGCTGAACGAACACATTTTCACTTTTCCTAATCCGTAAACCTTTATACCTTTCTGGTCCATCTAACCAAACTATCATGCGAATTTTTTTACTTGCTACAGGCTGCCTGTTCTTTTGTACCACTATTGCCTCCGCGCAGAACTTTCGAGGTTTAGATAAAAGCCCACTGGATATTGCCTACTATCCCGATAATTTTGCTCATGACCGTAAGTCCGGTGATGAAGCGGTGTTAAAAGTGATTTACAGCCGACCGCAACTGAAAGGAAGGGAGATGTTCGGCGAAAAAGTGCCCTACGGCAAAGTGTGGCGTACTGGGGCCAACGAAGCTACCGAAATTAAAGTCTACCAGGATATAACTATTGGCGAGAAGACCTTACCAGCGGGACAATATGCGGTGTTTACTATCCCGAACGAAGATGAGTGGACGGTCATCTTTAATTCAGCGCTAGACTACTGGGGCGCATACAGTTACGATGAATCACAGGATGTGCTACGGGCTACGGCTTCGGTAAGTTCGCTAGATGAGCCGGCAGAAGCGTTTACCATTCAGTTTGACGAGGCCGGAGGCGGAAACGTTGTGATGCGGATGGCCTGGGACCGGACTGTAGCCGAATTACCTATAATGATGAATAATGACTAGTGATGAATGAATAATACTACTGTAGTAGGGAAGAATGATGCAACTCTGGTATTAGTGTTTATTATATTCTTTTTCAATCATTACTCACTATTCATTATATTAGACAAAACTAATCATATGCCGAAGTATATTGATCCGAATCAGCGAGGCCGTTCGGCTGAGCTTTCTACCGTAGGGGAAGCGCTTAACCAATTGCTTGATACGTATCAACTCAAAGCCAAATACGAGCAAACCCAGCTTATTCAGTCCTGGGAGCGGCTGATGGGGCGTCCTATTGCCCGTCGAACCGACAAGCTATACATCAGTAACCGGGTACTGTACGTAAAATTGAATTCGGCACCGCTCAAGCAGGAGCTAAACATGTCCCGCTCTAAAATTCTAGCACTCTTTCTTCAGGAGTTTGGTGAAGCCATTGTGGATGATGTGGTCTTTATCTAGTCCGCTAACTGTCCGCCCCTAGCCCCTAATCGGCTCATCACACGATTACTAAAGCTATACCTGTCATAGGTTTAAAAAAATTGAGTTATATAGTAACATAATAGTTATGCATTCGTAATTGATAGTAATACTATTAATTTTTTGCTATGAAGCGACACAAATTCACACTGCCTCTGTTAGTCGGATTGATTTTTTTTGCCTGCGATGATGATGACAACGGGCCATCTTCTTCTGCTTCTGATCCTCAGCCCATTGCCACCGAGGAAGTAACCGGAAACTGGCGAGTCACGCTCTTCCGGGACGATAATGAAGATGAAACCGACGACTTTGCCGGACTTACTTTTGAGTTTCAAGATGATGGTGACCTGGTTATTTCCGATGGTAACCGTAACGCTACCGCCCAATGGTCAATTACCAATAATAATCGCCGTATTCAAATTGACCTGGATGATGATGACTTCAGCGTATTTGACGACCGCGACGAGCTAGATGACCTGGACGACGACTGGATAGTAGTAGAAAAAAGTGCCAACCTACTCTACCTTCGCGAAGAAGATGATGACGCTGAGCGGGACGAAGTACGTTTTGAGCGTATCTAATAGTTTATACCATATTCACTACTACCTACTGATTATCTTTTTATTCTAACAGAATCCTAGCATCTGGCTAGCAAATCCTCTCAAGTTAAGAAGGGAGTGAATCCGCTAGCAAACCTTAGCTTACTTAATGATCAGCTTTCACTCGTCCGAAATATTCTTTTCGGATACAATCACCTATGTTTTACTTAAATCTATCAATTATGAGAAGTGTGTCTTTAACGTCAAAATCACTATTAGTCTTAGCTCTTGTCTGCACATCGGTCATCGGCTACGCCCAAGACGAAACCGAACCTAAAACCTTATTCAATAATCCCGTTTCCCTATCGGAACTGGGCTTTTATATAAACCCAATCTACCAAATTGGTAACTTGGATGAGGCTACCGCTCATATCATGGGAGTTCGCGGTGGTGTGATGCTCAGCCCAAACCTAACAGTGGGTGGTGCTTACCACTGGACGCTCAACAATATTAGTCCTCAGAGCGAAGTGGTTGATAATTTGTATATGGATATGCGGTTGGGGGGAGCCTTTGTGGAGTATACGCTCTGGTCGAACCGGGTGCTTCACCTAACCTTCCCACTCATGGTTGGAATGGGTGAAGTAGAAATGGATTGGGAAACCGATATTGATACCGACACCAACCCCTACGGCGAAGAAAACTTCTTTTTCATAGAGCCATCGGCTCAGTTGGAAGTGAATATCATGCGCAACGTACGTCTTCATACTGGAGTAGCCTACCGTATTGTGGGTAATATGGACTATCGCCGCATGGACCAGGCTGATATTAATGGTTTGACAGGAGTAGTCGGTCTGAAATTTGGTGTCTTCCGATAACTACGGGTTTGGGGGAGGGAAAAACAGCGAGTGAAGTATCTTTGGCCCCCAATGCCTTGTTAGTTACTCATCTCGCAGACTATCTATTGGGTTTGCCAAGGCGGCTTTTACCGACTGATAACTGACAGTCAATAACGCAAGCGAAAAAAGCATGATTCCTGCGAAGGCGAAGGGCCAGACCTCTACGGATATTCGGTACGCGAAGCTACCAAGCCACTGCTGGATTAATACATATGCTAGAGGAACAGCTAGTAAAAACGAGTATACAATTAGACGAGAGAAACTGCTTGAGAGCAGTAGTACTATATCTTTCACGGAAGCCCCTAATACTTTTCTTATGCCAATTTCCTTAGTTCGTTGTTCAGCGATGTAGGTGATTAGACCCAGCAATCCAATACAGGCTACGAAAATAATTAGCCCGGTAAAGGTGGCTACGGCAACACTCATCCGCTGTTCAGTCTTAAAAAGGTCATTAAATTTTCTGTCCAGAAACGAATAGGTGAAGAGCGCTTCTTGGTTATGATTTTTCCAGGCCGATTCAATCAGACTGATCGTGTTGGGAATATTTTCGGCATTGATTCGTACCGATGCGTAATACGTCCAGTCGTCTCGATTATGATGAATAATGAGTGGAGTAATACTGCTGCGAAGGTGTTCAAAATTGAAGTTCTTCACAATACCTACTACTTCCAACTCATCGCCCCAAAATGTCTCAATAGTACTGCCTACTACCTGATCTATTCCCATCTGTTGAGCTGCTGCTTCGTTTAGCAGTGCTTCTTTACGGTCGCCGGGCTCTTCCCGTAAATTCCTGCCTTCTAGTAGTTGTAACTCATAAGCTTTCAGAAAGTCGGCATCAGCTCCTAGCCGTTTAGCTTGGTGTTTGGTTTCGCTACCCAGCTCCCGGTAGGTAGTAAATGCATCGAAGTGATCGCCAGGAGCGGTAGTACTAAAACTTATTGCTTCAACCTGGGGGTACTGCAACAAAGTCTTCCGGAAGGTCTGTCGGTTTTCCAGCGAGTGGGCGTTAGGTAGAAGTAGAACATTATCTTTGGTAAAGCCTACGTCTTTAGACTGCATAAACAACAGTTGTTGGTATACTAGCAAGGAACAGATAATGAGGGTAGTCGACACCCCGAACTGAAATATCACGAGGCCTCTTCTAAATTTTTCGGTATTGAGCCTACCCACCTGCCCCTTCAATACTTCCACCGGTTTAAATACAGAAAGATAAAACGCCGGATAAAGTCCTGCTAGTAGACTTACCAAAAGCGTTAGAAGTAATATAAAAAATAGCCAAGCTGGTTCTTGTAGTACCGATAGTGTAAGCGTCTTATTGGTCAAACTGCCGAAAGGTAGACGAAATATCTCGGTAAGGCCTAAGGCAATGAGCATGGCTAGTACCGTCATAAAGATGGACTCGCTCAAAAATTGCCCGATTAGTCGTTGGCGGGTAGTACCTAATGTCTTTCGAAGACCTACCTCCTTAGCCCGTTGAGCTGAGCGGGCAGTTGCCAGGTTGGTATAATTAATACAAGCAATCAGCATCATAAACAGACCGATCACTGAGAAAATATACACGTACTTCATATTTTCCTCAGTAACCAGATGAATGTCGGTAATAGGTACCAGGTAGTGTCCCAGGTAGTCTTGCTGGCTTTCGAGCGTAGCCATTGGCACCCCCAAACGTTCGTTCATCGCTGGCCATTCATATACCTTTTCCATTGCCAAGAAGTCGCTTTTTAACGATTCAGGAGAAACGCCTTCCTGTAAAATTACGTAGGTGAGAAATCCCGCCGGAAGCCAGAAACCATCTAGCCTCTCTATTCGCTCATGAGCTACGTTAGACATCACCACCCCAAAATCTAAATGTGAATTTGATGGTGGGTTCTCAGCGATTCCGGTCACGGTAAAATCTTCTCCCTCGGAAGTCAGTACTTGCCCTAGGGCAGGGTGTTGACCAGCATCAGCCTCTCCAAAGTAGGTGTCAGCTACACGTTGGGTTAAAACTATGCTTTGTGGATTGGTCAGTACGGTAGCTGGATCACCGGCTAGCAATTTGAAGCCAAAGAATTGAAAGAAGTTAGGATCACTACGGATGGTGGTTTGTTCACCTAGCAGCTCTGTTTTCTTTCGGTAGATGTAGGGATTAGGAAAATCTGTACGGATAGCCTGTACCACCTGTGGAATATTTTCCCGGATACCCTGAGCTAGTGCAGGGGCTACGTCCTCCATATCAAACTCTCGCTCTCCGGCCACAAATTTATGACGTACCCGGTACATTTGGTCTGCTTCCGGATGGAAGCGATCATAACTCAAATCATCAGCCACGTACAGCGCAATCAATAAGCAGCAGGTCAATCCTAATGATAGGCCAAGTACGTTGACTAGGGCGTAGAACCGCTGCTTTCGAAAATTCCGTAGTGCTACTGTAAAGTAGTTCTTTAGCATGACAAAGTGTGGTTAAGGGTAGATGGTGGATGGTACAAGGTCTGTCTATGTCTATGCCATCAACCTTTTCCCTGTACCTTATACCGTCTTTTATTCATTCCGCAAACTATCTACCGGGTTGGCCATAGCCGCCTTGATGGACTGGTAACTAACCGTAAGTAAAACGATAAGTAAAATAGATGCTAAGCTAGTGACAAAAGTAAGTACGTCAATCTCAATAGTGTAGGCAAAACTTCTCAGCCACTGCTGTATCAGATAGTAGGCCAGGGGTACGGCCAGGACAAAGGCTACAAATATCAGCTTGACAAACTCCCTGGAAAATAAGCCAACAATTTGCTGCACCGAAGCTCCCAGCACCTTTCGGATGCCGACTTCCTTGGTACGCCGCTCGGCTATAAACATCACTAGCCCGTACAAGCCTAAGCAGCTGATCAGAATAGCAATACCCGCAAACAATTGTGCCAATGAAAAAGTACGATCGTAGTCCTGGTAAAACCGGGCTACCCGGTCATCCAGAAACTCGTAGCGGAAATCGTACTCAGGATAGGTGTTTTTCCAAACCTGCTCCAGCCTATTAATGACATTGTGAACTTGAGCCATATCCACCTTCATGCTTAGGTTATTGTAATCCTTACTGCGATTAGTAATTAACAAAGGAGGAATTTTAGCGCTAAAATCTTGGGTATGGTAATCAGAAACTACTCCTACAATTGGTATCTCCTTATTCCAGATAGAAATGTACTTTCCTATAGCTTGCTCAGGGTTCTCCAGCCCCAATTCCTGCACAAATGATTCATTAACCACAAAACCACTACCGGAATCAGATGGAGTAAAAACGGAGCCAGCCAGTAGTTTCATACCGTAGGTAGTGAAGAAGTGCTGATCAGCAAAGTGCATGTTTGTCGCTCTTTCATTACTTCCATCTATTGAATAGCCACCTACATATACGTTGGAAGAAATTGCACTGGCCGACGAAAATGTCATATGCTTTACCGCGCTTTCTTCAGTCAATGCGGCTTCAAATCTTGCCCGGTGCTGAGCTTCTCTACTTCTTAAATTTACCGTCAGTACAGCCTCCTTATCAAAACCCAAGGGAGCATTCTTAACATAATCCAGTTGCTGGGCAATGACGAGAATACAAACAATGAATACCTGAGAGATGAAAAACTGGAATACAACTAACGCATGGCGTAGCGAAAATCTATTCTTATGTGCCACTACCGTAGTAGGCTTGAAGGCATGAACTGGTTTGAAACGTGATAACAACCAAGCGGGATAAAAACCAGCTAGATTTGCTATCAGCACAATCAGCAACGCCAAGAAAATAACACTACTCCAGCCAAATTGGATATTAATTGGCTGTAGGTGGGTGTATAACTTCTTCAACTGTAATAGTGCAAATTCAGCTAATCCGAAGGCTAAGGTTGATGCTAGTACGGTTACTAAAAGAGCTTCTCCTAGAAACGAGAAGATAATTTGTCGGCGACTGCTTCCCAAGGTCTTCCGCACTCCTATTTCTTTAGTTCTTTTGCTACTTACGGCAGTGGCTAGATTTATAAAATTCATGCAAGCCAGCATTACTAAAAGAATCGCCAATAATACTAGTCCTGAGAGAACATCTTTGGACATCTTCCGATGTGGAAAACTCCCAAATCTCTGATCGTAGTGTAGGCCAGACATTGGCTGTAAGTACAAGCCTGCTTTGAGTTTCTCAACTGTTTCTTGACCAACATACTTCTTCAAAAATGCTGAGAATCGACTACTCAATGCCGATGGATTTACTTCTTCAGCTAGTAATACAAATACGTTAAATTTTCCGTACCAAGCAGTCCAACTAGCTTCTGTATTGTCTGGCCTAGTACTGTATGATGCTAATAGTTCAAATTGAAAGTCCGTATTCTCTGGTATGTCCTGCATCACTCCAGTCACTTCCAGTACGTAGGACGTATCATATTCCGCGTAGGTAAAGGTCTCACCTAAAGCATAATCCTCCGAATTAAATAACTTTTTGTACAGCGATTGGGAAATTACTACTTCATTAGGCTGTTGAAGCACCATTTCTGGATTACCTGCTACGAGGGGAAAGTTGAAAAAAGAAAAGTAAGTATTTTCAGTAAAGGCTTCTTCTTCGTCAAGGAAAACTGTCTGCCCATCTATTCTTATCCTTCCATCGGTCTGTTCTAGAAGCAAAACCTCTTTTACATCCCCGGCAAAATCTTGCTGAAGAGCTTCGGGTAATGGTTTTGGTACAGTATTACTATACTGTATTTCACCTTCCTGCTCAAACGTGCTAGTAATACGGTAAATTCTATCTGCTTTCTCGTGAAAGTTATCGTAGCTCAATTCAAAGCTAACAATGAAGTAGATGATAATACTGCTGGCGATGCCAAGTGCTAAACCCAGCACATTGATCAGCGTATGCGATTTATTCTTCCACAAGTTCCGAAGGGCGACAGTTAGGTTATTTTTAAGCATAATTTATTAGAGGTTGACGGTCAAAGGTAGAGGGTAAAGGGTGCTGTACCATTGACCCTCTACCTTCTACCCTGAACCATATTCATTCGTTTCTAAGTGAGTCTACCGGGTTGGCTACGGCAGCCTTGATGGATTGATAGCTGACAGTGAGCAGGGCAATTAGCAGGGCCATTGTACCCGACAGCACGAAGGTAGATAGTCCGATGTTGGTGCGGTAGGCAAAATCGTTGAGCCACTGCTGTATAGCCCAGTAGGCCAAGGGGGTAGCCACGACAAACGCAATCAGGATGAGCCGGGTAAAGTCTTTGGATAGCAGTATTACAATATTCTTAACCGAAGCTCCCAGCACCTTACGAATACCAATTTCCTTATTACGTTGCTCCGCCATAAAGGCGGCCAGAGCCAATAGGCCCAAACAGGCAATCGCAATAGCCAGTAGCGAGAAGCCGCCAAAGATCATTCCGGTGCGCTCGTCGGCTTTGAACAGGGCATCAAAATCTTCGTCCAGAAAGCTGTAGTCGATAGGCATACCATCCGTGTGTTGCTTCCATTGCTCTTCAATAGTAGCGACGGTGCGAGGTAGATCATTGGAGGTGATGCTGATCTCAACGTAATTTTGCTGATCGGAAAGTACCAGTACCAAAGGTTCTACCTGGGAGTGCAACGATTGATAGTGATAATCTTCCACCACGCCCACTACCTTACCTTCAAACTCGCTGGCTACCATCACCGTACTGCCTATGGGCTGCGGAAGCCCTAAAGCCTTCACCGCCTGTTCGTTCAGGATGATGGCATAATTTGCCGAGTCGGCCGCGATAGTTCGCGAAAAGTTACGCCCCTCTTTAAGCTGAATGTTCATGGTGGGTAGGTAGTCGTGGCTCACCATCATACTGTTGAGTATCAGGGCATCTTCATCCCGGAAGGTTTCTCCTTCAATACTATCTACCCTCACGGCCGGGATAAAAACAGTCCCATTGTAACCGGCCAGGGGTGACACGTCGGTAAAACTCACTCCTTTTACTTCGCTTAAGCCGGTTAGGGCATTATAAAAGGCATCCTTGCTGTCTTCTAATGACTTACCATTGTCGAGCACTAGTACATTCTCTTTAGTAAAACCTAAGTCTTTATTACGGATGTACTGAAGCTGACGGTTTACCGCCAGGGTACAGACAATGAGTACAATAGAAATGGCAAACTGAAAGACGACCAGCGAGTTCCGCAGATAGACGTTTTTACTACCCGCCACCAATCGGCCCCGTAGTACCTGCATCGGGCGGAACCGGGTTAGGTAAAATGCTGGATAACTTCCGGCCAGTACTCCCACCAATATCCCTAATAAAATGACAGTAGGGATAAACCATAGTTCATGATAGGGGAGGTGAATCGGCTTGTCGGCAATCTGGCTGAATGGTATTCGCAGTAGCTCGGCCAATGCCAATGCCAGCAGGGTAGAAAACAGGCTCAATAACAGAGCCTCACCCAGAAACTGCCGGATTAATTCGGCCCGGAGAGAGCCCATCGTTTTACGGATGCCTACTTCCTTGGCTCGATCGGCCGAGCGGGCGGTAGCCAAGTTCATAAAATTGATACAGGCAATGAGTAGCGTAAATAACGCAATAGCTCCAAAGATATAGAGATACTTAACATCCCCGTTGGCCTCAAACTCCCCCCGCATGTGGGAGTGTAAGTGAATTTCAGTCATAGGCTGGGTGAACATTTCTACTGTGTAGCCCAGCTCCTGGAAGAGGTCATATTCGCCAAAATACTTTTTTAATAACTCTTCTGCCTGTACATCTACATTCTTAATACTGGCGTTTTCTTGCAGCAGAAAATAGGTGTAAGCATCAATGTTCCCCCAGTCGTCTATCTTGCTCGCAGGGTCAGAAAGGAAGGAGTATACAATATCAAACTTGAAGTGTGAGGTAGTAGGGACTTCCTCCATGATGCCCGTTACTTGAAAAACTTCGTCATCAATCAAAATTTGTTGCCCCACAGGGTTTTCATTCTGAAAGTATTTTTGAGATACTGCTTCGGTCATTACCACTGAATTGGGCTTTTGAAGCGTTGTTTCCGGGTTGCCTTGTAGCAAGGGGAAGTTGAATAGTTGAAAAAAACCAGAGTCAGCGGCTAGTATATTATCCTCCTTGATAGTAATGTCTCCCCTACGAAGTATCTTATTGCTGTGTTGATTCATCCTAACTGCCATTGCCACTTCCGTAATCTCTTCCGTAAATGGCTGCGACACTCCTGGGCTTACTCTTGCCCCTATAAAACCGCTTTCGCCCACTTCTACGTGCATTCCCAGTCGGTAGATACGGTCGGCGTTTCGGTGAAAGCGATCATAGCTCAGCTCATGTAGGATATACACGATGATTAATAGTGTACAGGCCATACCCAAGGCCAAACCAAAGATGTTAATACTAGTGTAAAAAGGGCGCTTACGTAAGTTGCGGAAGGCAATCGTTAAATAATTCCGTAGCATTATAAAAGTGAGTATGGTAAAAGATAACTACTGATTCTGTAACAATAGCTAATCCAAAAAGCTAAAATATATTAAGTAATTGTATATCAGGTATTTAACAATAAATGAAAACGTTATGGTGTTCGGTTATGATACACCCAGATGTTTGAAAATGCTACAGTGTATGAAGGCTAAATATGATCGAATTGATAAACAAGAATCATGAGCGAAAGACTGCGCATAAACTTAATGTTCGTTTAAGGCAATACCGTTTCCGTAACCAAGAAAACGGTCAAGAACTAGCTTGGATTAGTGAGTGATGATGAATGAATAATGATTAATGCTGAATTTCCATTACTCATCATTCATCGATCATTACTCATCACTCATTATTCATCCCGCAGGCTATCTACCGGGTTGGCCAACGCGGCTTTTATTGATTGGAAACTTACGGTGAACCAGGCAATAAGTACTGCGGCAATGCCTGCCAGTACAAAGATTCCTACCCCGATTTTGGCACGGTAAACAAAGTTTTCTAACCACTGTATGGCCAGCCAGTACGACACTGGTATGGCTACGACGAAAGCAATGAGTACCAAACGAAGGAAATCTTTAGAAAGCAGATAGGTGATTTGCTGCACTGAAGCTCCTAACACTTTGCGGATGCCGATCTCTTTGGTTCGTTGAGAAGCCACGAAAGAAGCCAGGCCCAGTAGTCCTAAACAGGCTACCAAAATGGCAAGTCCGGTAAAAACACTTAACACTTTTCCTAACCGTTGCTCTGCTCGAAATAGCCGGTCAAAATCCTGATCCAGAAATGAATAGACGAGCGGATTATCTGGTTCAAATTGTGCCCAAACTTCTTCTACCTGCTCAATCCCCTTGGATAAATCTTCCGCATTGAAGCGCACTGCTATACAATCGCTGATAAAACTTGGTGAGAAATTTCCGAAAGCGATGGGCTTTATCTGTTTGTAGAAGGATTGAGTATGAAAGTCTTTAATGATTCCCAGTACCTGCAATCGTTCTTCGTCGTCGGCTCCCCGGTTCTTGATAATGGTTTTCCCGATGGGATCGGTCAGACCAAGGAATCTTGCGGCTGCTTCGTTGAGCAGTACCCCTTCCCGGTCAGCAATTCGACCTGCCTCGAAGTTTCTGCCGCTTGCCAATTCCAACCCTAAAGTTGTCACGTAGTCGGAGTCAATCAGAAACCAATGCATGCCATCACCCTCGTTTGTTTTCTCTACATGAATATCACGGATGATCTGGTTAGGTTGAGAGGGCACTCCGGTGTTGAAACTGACATGCTTGATATTTGACTGGCTCAGGAGAGCGGATTTAAAGTCCAGCCAGCTATCCTGAATCTCTTTATCGTTCTTAATCACCAGCACATTCTCCCGGTCGTAGCCGAGGTCTTTGGTCTGAATAAACTGAAGCTGCTTCACTACCAAACCCGTAGTGATAATCAGACTAATGGACACGGCAAACTGAAAAACGATCAGCAAATTACGTAACTTTCCACTTCGCAAGGAGGTAGTTGTATTTCCTTTGAGGACTGCTGCTGGACGAAAAGCCGATAGGTAAAAGGCCGGATAACTGCCTGCTAACAGACCTACCAAGAAGACCCCAGCGGCCATGGAAAGTAACAGGATAGGATGATTCATCCAATCGAACGATAGTTCTTTACCGGTAAGTATGTTGAAGGGAACCCGCAGCACTTCTACCGTACCCAGGGCAAGTAGTCCCGCGATGAGCGTGATAAGCAGCGACTCAAATAAAAATTGTAGAATTAGGTGTTGGCGGGCCGAACCAAGTACTCTTCGCACCCCAACTTCTTTAGCTCGGCGACTAGCCTGAGCAGTAGATAGGTTCATAAAGTTGATGCAGGCCAACAGCAGGATAAGAACGGCTACCATTGATAAAGTGTACACCGTAGCAATATTTCCATTAGCCTGATGCTCACGCGATAGGTTAGAGTGTAGATGAATGTCGGTAACTGATTGTAATTGGTAGTGAAAATCAGTGCTTTCATCAGCTCTCAAACCAGAAGCATCTAGGGCGGGTTTGACGTGTTGCTCGACAATCTGATCTAGCTTACTAGCTAAACTAGCCATTCGCTCAGGGTTACCTGCTACATCTGGTTTTACTTTGAGGTAGGTATACAAAAAGTTCCAGCCCCATCCTCCATCAAGAAGTCCATCGTATCCGGTGGTGGGTACTAGCATATCGAAGGGAAAATGCGTAGCGGAGGGAGGATCAACTACTCCACTCACTACCCGAGCAGTACGATTGCCACCGAACAAAATTTCTTTGCCGAGTACTTCACCGCGTCCTACCGCGCCAGTTCCGAAGTAACGTTCCGCAGTAGCTTTGGTCAGTACTAGTGAGTTGGGGGCATCTAGTGCGCGCGTATCTCCGGCGATGATGTTAAAGTCCAGCACATCTAAAAAAGTAGAATCAGCAATGTAAATAGATGTTTCCCGGAAGACTTTTTCGGTTCCTTCGTCGGGTAAGCGCATCGTTGAATGGTTCCAGGAGAATACCCGAGCTACCGCTTCCACTTCGGGAATATCCTGCTCAATGATTGGGGCCAAGCGGGCGGGGGTAGTAGCCAGATGATAGAGCTTTCCACTGTTGGTGGTAATGCGAAACACCCGTTCGGCATCCTGATGAAACTGGTCGTAGCTAAGTTCGTCCATCACATACCAAGTGATGAAGAGGCTGGTAGCTAATCCCACTGCCAATCCTACCACGTTGATGGTGGTGTGGAACTTCTGCTTATAAGCGTGCCGTAAGGCGAGGGTGATGTATTTTTTTAACATAACTTTGTTCAATTAGCAATGTGCAATGTGCGGGGCACCCCGTGCAGTGAACAATTACCTTCCGCACAGCGTCCGTTGTACGTATAGAAGTAATCGCGCCCGACGCCCGGTTCATTGCTAATTGTTCACTGTACCGGGCCACGGCGGCATTGTTTAAATTATTCATTTCTCAAACTATCCACGGGGTTAGCTACAGCGGCTTTGATGGATTGATAACTGATCGTAAATAGGGTGATAGCTAATGCAGCTAAACCAGCCAGTAGGAATACCCAAAAGGAAATATCGGTGCGATAGGCAAAGTTTTGTAACCACTCTTGCATAGCGTAGTAGCCGATAGGAATGGCGACTAGCAGCGCGATGAGCATCAGCTTCACAAAGCTCTGCGAGAGCATACTGACAATGCTCGCTACCGATGCTCCTAGCACTTTCCGGATACCGATCTCTTTGGTGCGTTTCTCTACAGTGTAAGCTACCAGCCCTAGTAGGCCTAAGCAAGCAACAAGAATGGTAAGTCCAGTAAAAAGGGTAAACAGCCGACCCAGTTGCTGCTCCCACGCAAACATACTAGCAAAGTTTTGGTCTAAGAAGGAGTACTGTAATGGGGTTCCCTGCCCATAGGTCGTCCAAGCATCTTCTACTAACGCAATCACTGAGGCAGCTTTATTCGGGGCAATCCGTAGCGTAAGGTATGGGGCATCCACGTAATAGTTTTTGTCGTGATACAGAAACAAAGCAAAGGGATGAATAGGGTTATGTAGTGAAGTAGTGTTAAAATCCTCTACTACCCCAATCACCGTGAATTCCTGCACACAATTACCACAGGCTCCGGGATAGGTAATAACCTTACCGATAGGGTCCTCCAGTTGCAATTGCCGCACGGCAGTCTCGTTTAGTACTACGGCGGACGAATCAGACGGAAAATCACGTGAGAAGTAGCGCCCTTCCCGCATTTGTATCCCCATGGTGGCTAACCAGTCGTAGTCTCCTTGCAAAGCCGAAAGCAGAAAGTTCTCTTGGTCGCCTTCCCTCAATTGGTAGAAGTCGGTGTGGTCACCACTACCGGGTACTTCTGAAGATAAAGCGACGCTTGCCACTTCTGAGCGGTCGGCCAGCATTTGCTTTAAAGTAGCCAATTCTGACCCGGCTCGTTCGGCGCGTGAAACTACCAATACGTTTTCTTTATCAAACCCCAGATTTACCTGCTGCAAGTAGTCTAACTGTTGTTGCATCAGCAAGGTGCAGATAATCAGACTAATGGAAATAGCAAATTGTAGTACGACTAGCCCCTGTCGTAACCTGCCAGCTGACCGCCCGGTATTTATGGTTCCTTTTAGCACAGTAGCCGGCGAGAAGGCCGACAGATACAGGGCTGGGTAACTACCTGCTAACAAACCAACTACGAATGCAATACCTAATGCATACCCCAGCAGCGAAAGGCTAAGCGGTGGAAGGTATAAAGAGATGGTGGTTTCTAGCACCATCCGTGCTACTTCGGCCATACACAGTGCCAGCAGTAACGCTAGTGTTACGTACGTTAAAGACTCTACCAGAAACTGCCACTGAAGCTGCCTTTTTCGCGATCCGAGTGTTTTTCGGATGCCTACTTCCTTGGCTCGTTGGGTAGCCCGGGCAGTAGCCAAATTCATAAAGTTGATAGCGGCTACCAGCAACATTAGCACCGCCACAACGGCAAAAATGTACAGGTAATTTATATCGCCCAAACTGCCTAGCTGATTGCCAATATTGACGGAGTGTAGATAGACCTCAGTAAGTGGCTGGAAGGTAGGGAACCATCGCCCGCCCGTTGCTACAAAGTCCTGGTACGATGATCCAATGAACTGTTCTAACACCTTACTACCGTGCTGTTCAACCATCGCGGGCATCTTGGCCTCTAAGGCGGGTAGGTTAGCATCTTCATGTAGCAAAGCATAGGTAGTTACTTGGCACCAAATCCAGCTCCAATCAAAGCGCCTTTCCACCAGGTAGTGCCCGGTCATAGAGTATAGTATATCGAACTGAATGTGCGAATTTTGAGGTGGGGAGGCTACTACTCCCGTTACTTGACAGGGTATCTGGTATTCCCATAGTAATAAAGTCTTTCCAAGAGGCGACTGGTCTCCGAAGTACTTCTGAGCGATAGTCGGGGTGATTACAATACTATTAGGAGCCGTTAGGGCAGTAGCCGCATCGCCTTCCAGCAGTGGAAAGTCAAAAACCGTGAGAAAGGTAGAGTCTACCGATAAAATATCATCTTCATCAAAAGCGGCCTCTTGGTAGCGCACCATTGTGTTCCCTTCATGGTACACCCGAGTGGTAGCTTCTACCTCGGGGTAGTCGGTTACCAAACGATTGGCTACAGGCGGAGGTGTATTAGCACCAATGCCGGCTTCGCCGTTATAGTTATAGTCCAGATTAACTCGGTAGATACGATTGGCGTTC
>CAKZYJ010000100.1 GCA_937884755.1 uncultured Flammeovirgaceae bacterium | reverse complement strand
AAAATTTCAACTAAGATGTAATTGTATCTCAATAAGATATCATTTGGGTATTTCATATAAAACCCTCTGAACTTATAAATACAGTAGACAACTGTAACTAACCACAGACAGGAAATCACATAAAACACCGTGGAGGTGCCTAAATCATTAAAAAAAGTAAAAGACCATTGAAAAAACTGATAAATACACATTATAGCGACCAGTATACTAGGTATCGCTATGATCAACTTGGATTTACTCTCGGACCAAACAATGACAAAAGCGTTTTTGATAAGCTTCAAATCATTAAATAGGATGGGTTCTGTATGATAGATTTTCCGTATGGTATACTGATAAAGATTAAAGACTAGTAGAAATACATATAAGATTGTTGCTACAAAAGCTAGTATTGGATGAAACCAAATGCGACAAAAGAGCCAGAGTACAGATATCTCAACGCAATATCGGAAAGAATCCAAATTACCACTTGCTAACAATCCAAGTTTCTGGTTTAACTTCCATGATGAAATATATGGCCAGAAGGATACTTTTTCGTCTCTATGAAGGACATATATAATGCTGTATGCTATAGCATTTATGACGATAAAAAATATCCAAAACAAAAACTCATAAACAATATGCGCCATTACTTCATGTTAATTTTTGGAGACTCAGTACTCAGATGAGAGAGTAATGATTAATATAGTCGTGCGAATCAGCACTAGGCTTGACAAACGAAGATAACATTTTTCTTTCTCGTTCCACGATGGACTTCACCCTCTCGGTTTTGAGAATAACCGAGTGAAAGAAAAGTGTTATAACCATGCGGTGACCGCAATAACCTTAGAGCAGGGATTTATCTGATAAAGATGATCATTGACGATGATATGTCTAATTACAAGGTTACTACAATAAAAAATGTAATAGTAGCTTCAATGATCATTATGCAATACTCCTAAATCGTCGTAATATTGCTGATAAACGGGTTGGTTCTAATTTTCTAAAAATAGTATGAATAATATCCTTTTACGCCTTGCTGATTGACTCCTTCAATACGTACTCGTCCACGAACTTTGGTTAAAATCTTTTCCAATTCAACCGGTGTACGAATGGTTCGTCCGTTTATTGAAGTCACAACAAAACCTTCTTCTATACCCAAACGACGAATTAGTCCCCCATATACTTTAGATACTTTTACACCGGTATTAATTTTTAATAAATCGGCTTCAACCGGAGAGACAATTTCTAGGTCAGCTCCTAGAGAATTAGATTCATACAGTTCTCTTTTGATTAAACTAGTGGTGCCTTCCCGGTTTGTAAAAGTAAGTGTTGTTCGGTTTAGTATGTTTTCTCGTTTGAATAAAACCTCGATGTTCTCGCCTGGACTATAGTAGCTTATCAACTCTTCAAAATCACTTTGAGAGTTGATTCTTGCCCCGTCAATTTCCAGTAATATATCACCTTTACGTAAGCCAGCTTGCTCGGCAGATCCGTTATTTTGAAGGTAGTTCAACACCACACCAGATAAATCTTCTGTCTCAAGTTCACGAGCTTTTTCTGGAGTCAGATCAACAACATCAGCACCAAAAAAAGCTTTCTGCACTTCGCCATAGTTGATGATGTCATCTACAACTTTGCGAACTATGTCTACCGGAACAGCAAATCCATAGCCCGCATAAGAACCTGTTTTGGACAGAATTGCCGTATTAATGCCTACTAAAGCGCCATTTTTGTCTACTAACGCACCACCACTATTGCCTGGATTAATTGCTGCATCAGTTTGAATAAATGACTCGATAGGAAAATTACTTCGAAGGATATTGATTTGCCGACCTTTTGCACTTACGATACCCGCGGTTACGGTAGAAGTTAAATTAAATGGATTACCTACTGCTAATACCCACTCCCCTACCTGCAAGTTCCTTGAGCTTCCCAGAACGATCTCTGGTAAATTGGTAGCATTTACTTTCAGTACTGCTAAATCAGTTGAAGGATCAACACCTACTACTTGGGCTGAATAAGTTCGTTTCCCATGAATCACTTCTATACGCTCAGCTTGATCGATCACATGATTGTTAGTGACAATAAAACCTTCTTGAGAATAGATTACTCCCGAACCACTACTTGATCGCTGACTTGATCGCCCTTCAAAAAAAAGCTCGAACCAACTATTACGGCTATATTGCTCAGAAAGAGTTTTAATATAAACCACACTCGGAGTACTGTTGGCCGAAGCTAAAGCAAAATCTTCGTTCGGTAATGCCGATAATGAAGACCTTGTTGTGCTTGCTGTCAAACCTAGTGTCTGCAAACTAAGATTAGTTGGCTCGTAACGAACAATTTCGGTAGTCTGTAGTGCTAGCCAGTTAGTATAGGTGAAAGCTCCAAGTATTCCTGCCAAGAAGCTTAAGATAATAAAGCCAAGTGTACGCATGCCGTTGTATACGTTAATTCTTTAAAATGATGAAATGTGCAAAAAACATGCATATTTAAACAACGGTCATCTTGTCATATTCGTCTTACTACTTGAACCAATACATGAAAGTCGATGGCCGACAGTATCCAAATAGACCACTTTTTAAGCAAAGAGGAACGTTATAAATCATTAGTACCCCAGATCAAAGCATTAACAGCCAATGAATCAAATTTGGTGGCAAACTTGGCAAATATTGCGGCTGCTCTGAAGTACTCTATGGGCTTTTTCTGGGTTGGTTTTTACCGAGTGGATGCGAATGCCCAAGAATTAGTACTGGGCCCATTCCAAGGACCAATAGCCTGTACCAGAATTGCTCTAGGTAAAGGAGTATGTGGTACTGCTTGGAAAGAGAATAAAACGATAGTTGTTCCTGACGTACACCAATTTCCGGGACATATTGCGTGTAGCAGTGAGAGCCAATCCGAAATTGTGGTGCCCGTTGCCTCAAAAGGAACGGTACACTTAGTATTAGATATTGATAGTAATCAGCTAAATGATTTTGATAAAACTGATGAAGAATATTTAGGTGAGCTGTCTGAGTATATCTCGACTAATTTACTTTGATTACTTTCTTTCCCCCCTGGTTTGAATAAATCGTGTGATTTCTTCTTTAACATGGTTAGGGTTCTGCCAATACTGGCGGCTATACACATTTTTAAATTTCCAGTTCTTCTCCTGGTACAATTCCGGTCGAGAAGCATGAGCCTCTTTAGCTGATGGGCTTTGATAATACTGATCATCATCCGTCATCAGTAACCCCAAATAACTATATCCCGTATCTAACTTTTCCCGAATTGTAAGATCAGCAAACGGCAACATGTTGATCAAATCAACATCCGTAAGTTCTGTCTCCGACCACTCGTTTAATCGTTTATTTAGAAACCACTCGACATGATGATCAGATGGTTCAGGAAGTGCTACCTTATAAGTACCTTCAGAAACCTGATGAGCATACTCAAGATATTCCTTTAATAATTTTGGTCCGAGATTTTTCGTGTTCTTCACTTCCAGTTCGTGGGGTTGTAGGCTGGTAACGATATAAATGAGTTCACGAGCCCGAGTGACGGCCACGTTCAGTCTGTTTTCACCCCCAACCGCATTAAGGCTACCAAATTGAGCAATCACTTTTCCTTTCTCATTGGGAGCGTAGGCTATGGAGAAGATAATAATATCGCTCTCGTCTCCCTGAACATTCTCTATATTCTTGACAAATTTTAGGTTCTTAAACTCATTTTCATTCTTTGACTCTTCCACTCGATCTAGTATTAAATCCTGTTGCTTAACATTAAAGGTTATTACTCCTACACTTTTTTCGGGCTGCTGAGTAGTTAATTCTTTAAGTATTTTTAATACTCTTTCAGCTTCGACCTCATTCGTCTGATTCTTCCAGACTCCCTCAACCTTTACATACCTGATGGCCGCTTGTTTCTTAATAAAGTCCTCCCGGTCAGGCAACATTCGTAATCGCAGGTCATAAAAGTGCTGGTTTGAAAAATCAATTAATTCTAGGTATCGAGATCGGTAATGAGCCTCAAGTCGGTAGTTAGGCAAATAGCCCTTAGCCAAATCTAGCAGAGAATCTACTTCAAGTGCCAGAGCGTTTTCAACATCCTCTTCAGGAGTATCTTCTTCCCAGCGTATTTGATAGAGGTCATTGGGTTGAAGTTGCTGTTCATCCCCCACCACAACGATTTGTTGACCACGATACATGGCTGGTATGCCCTTCTCAGCAAAACACTGGGAAGCCTCATCGAAAATGACCAGATCGAACAAAGGTGTTTCTTCCATCGGGAAAACCGCTGAAACAGTTTCCGGAGAAGCCAACCAACAGGGAAGCAGATTAAATAATTCGTTGTGGAAGGTGGACACCAATTTACGCAGTGGCCATATTTTTCTTTTTTTACTTACCTGATGATTTACATCACGATAAGTAACTAGGTTGTTCTGACGGTTATATTCAACATCATAATACGTCCGTTCTCGCAACTTCATCAGAAGTATTGATTTGCTTACTTCTTTTTTATCAGCAACTGCCTGTTGTAATTCCTTTTCCAACTCTTCTAACTGTGCGGTGGACACTATTCTTAGAACCGGAAATTTAGTTTCAATATGGTGTATCCAGGCCATGCGCAAACTATTTTCCACCAATTCAACCACAGCATCGGTAGTATCTAGCTTCTCCTCTCCTATCAACCTATCGATGATACTACGTTCATGTGCCAATAGATCAGCCTTCAATAAATCATGTGCTACCAAAGCTTCAAAATCTTGGTCTACAGTTTTCAGAAAGTAGTCGGCATGCTCTTTTTCATTCAACTGGCTAATCTGTGCCGGAAGCAGATACTGCTGCCACTTTTTATTGTACTGAGGTATTTCACTTACCAGAGCCAGCATTCGTTGAATACGGTCTTTAAGCACCGGATATTCTAAATGGTTAATGCCAAAATACTCATTGAAATTGCGGAAAGACTTAAATAGCAATGCTGCTTGTAGTGCCTGTTTTTGATAGGTAAACCACTGTTCTATTTCTTCTTTCTTATACTGATTGGTAGATTCTTTTTCCGGAACGCTTTCAGTCCAAATCCTCTCGCGTAATTTGGTGAGGTTATGTTCTAGATTTAATCGGTTATCCAACATCTCACCCAATTCCTGAAAGCCATCGCGAGTTAGTTCCAGACTATTTTTTTCAAATACTTCAGTTAGCCATTTTTTATCTTTAGATGCTGTTTGCCACGAAAGCCATTTAATTATTCCCGAGCGAGAATCCTCAGCTCGCTTTAGTAACTGCTGAAATTTGCCCAGATCATCCATATCTAGACTAGTCTCAACTCCAGGACCTTGGTAACATTCCAGTATAACCCGCTCAATATTGGCCAGCCAAAGAGGATCGGCGTCTTTATCTATCTTCCCGACAATTTTTTGAAAAAATTCATAGCTACGGGGTTGTTCCAAGAGTCTTAAAAACAAATGAATATCTTCGGAGCGTAACTGAATGTTTTCGCAGGTAACAAAGTCAATATTTGTTTTCAAGATATCGTTTACCTGACTAACGACTTGCTGTTTGTATTCAGGAATCTCTTTGATGTACTCTTTCAGAAGGGGTAGTACATCAGCTTGATGCTGAGCAAACGACTTACGGGGAGCAAATGGGTAGTGGTCTACATCGTACTGTAAGTAATTACTGACATACGTTCGTAGCTTTCTCAGAAACTGAGGCAGTTCAGGTACTTTAAAATGACGGTATTCCTGCTTTACATTGAGTGTAGGTTGGTCAATGCTAGAAGTGAGGTATAATTCTTTAACCGATACTCCCGCTTCAGATTCATCATAAAGTGCCTGCTTAAACTCGTTGAGTTCTTCACAAACTTTTTCAATTTGACGACTCGCTTGTAGGAACTGCCGTTCCAAGAAAATTGAATCCAGATTGTTATTTTTGAGCTGATATTCGTATAGTGATTCTATTTGCTTACGGATTTGACTGTAAATTGCTACTCTATCATTTTTAAAATCGTGTACTAGAGCGACAAAAGGGTGAACATCAGTATCTTGGAGTCGTTTATGAACAACATCTAGAGCAGCCCGTTTCTGGCATACAACCAGCACTCTTTTACCCTGAGCTATGAAATCTGATACTAGATTAGTTATTAATTGAGACTTACCTGTTCCCGGAGGGCCTTGTACAGTTAAAGAGTTACCCTTTTTAACTTCACGAAGAATTCTTTCCTGATAAGCATCAATATCGTAAGGGGTATAAATTTGCTCTTCTTTTACGCGTTGAGCGTAACGATAAGTTTCGGTTTCACTCGGCTTATCTTCTCCCGGCACGGATTGTTGCAATTCAGTCAGGCGATCCTTATCTACATGAGCACGTCGTCTGAGGAACGAAGAAATGTCTGGAATGTGATCTCGTGACAAAAGCATCTGATAATCAGGGACCAGAAAAGAACCGGATTGAGGAAAAATACCTAGAACTGCCTCCGGATATAGTTTTAATATGCCTGGTGCAGTTTCCTCCGCAAAACTATCTTTCGTAAAATCAGAGAAGGACATTAGCTGATCGACAAATATTTCTTGATTGAAGTTGAGTTCAATGTCACTTTCTTTGAACAACTGATAAAGGTTCGTTCGGAATATTCGGCTATCAGGATCGTCCTCATCAAAATTTTTCTCCGCCAAAGTATCATTATAGGGTTGTTGGTGCCTAAAGGCGTAAGAAAGAAAGAAGCTTTTATTCAACGATATTCCTCCTCCCCCCTCTTCTCGTAGCGAGATGACCCATTGTTTACCTAACCCTTCAATCTCTGCTGCCGACAAGTCTACCGGAAAAAAGAGTAGTGGACAGCGGACCGAGGTACCGTCCTGAAATTGTCCTCGCACAAAGGGCCAGCCGATGTAAAGGTCTCGAGTACCCTGCTCATCAAACAGAAACTTATCCGTACGGAGAATCTGTCGTAAGTTACGACTCACGGCCGCTACGGCAGCCTGACGACTATCGGCCACTGCTGATAGTGGTATTGTGCCCGATGGCACGCCTGATAGTTGATGCTCACCTCCAGCAATGAGCCACTCGATAACTGAAAATGAAGAATAATTATTTAGAAAGTCTACCCGATGTAAATCAATATGTTGTCTTTGCGAAAGTCGAGGAAGATATAATGAACGATTATTACTACTTAGGTTGGTAAGCCTTCGTAAGTACGATTCCAGTATACTTTGCATGTGGAGAAAATTCGTTAGAAGTTTAAATAAGGTCTAAGTTTCTGAATAATTGAATCTTCCATTAGATATACTTCCTGACAGTCGTTGAGGCTATTAAAACTACCGTACATCTCCCGATGTTTGACGATAGCCCGGGCTAGCGAGAACGAAATATACGGATGACTGGCTAGGGTTGAAACCTCATCCGCATTTATGTTAACTTTATTTACGTTATTATCAGGTGGTAGAAAGCTATTATCCTTTAGATTTTGAACTACCTCAGGAGAAATATGATAAATTTCAGATAATTGATCTAGTGAATGAAAGCCGCCAAGTTTTTCCCGAAAACGAACAATTCTTGCCGATAAAACTTCGCCGATTCCGAAAATCTGTTGAAGCGTAATTGAATCAACAGTATTGATGTTCATTTTTTCTGTCTTTCGGTAGCTCTGGCTCTGTGTTTTATGATTTGAGTTTTTCGTACTCTTGTACTTTACTTTATTGGAAGATTCCCTGCGATATTGTTCGGGTAACCGGATGTAAGAATATAGACTTGTATGTAGATCCACGGGGAACCCATATATCTTTAAGAGATCGTCTTTCTTCAGAAACTTGCCCCCCCTATCACGATATTTAATAATTCTATCCACTAGCCACTGGGGAATATTATTCTGCTCCAGAACTTCTCTCGTGGCAATATTCGGGTCAAATGAGATAAAGGTACTGGTTTCTTTCGCTAGCAACTGTTGACTCTTTTCTTCACTTCTTTGTTGCTCCAGTATTGCAACCAGGCTATCTAAATGGGTAGTGGTGACGGTAGTATCATCCCAAGAAGCACCCAGAATAAAAAGTGGCTTCAGGGTGGCTAGCATAATCAGAAAGATTATTGCTACAAAGCTAAGTAACCAAAAACCTCGTAGCTCGGTAGCCGAAAACCCAAAATAATCTCTTAACCAATTGCTTAATCCATTCATTACCGTTTACGCTTCATTCTTCTGAGGCAGATAGCCGGATAACAACTCAAATAAATTTTGGGGAATGAACGGCTTGGTGGTAACTGCGGTGAACCCAGCTTTAAATAGCTCCTGCTTCATTTCTTCATTAGTAGAACCAGTAAGAGCTACAATTGGAATAGAGGCATTAAACTGCCGGATAGTTTGTACTGCGGCTTTTCCATCTAAAACTGGCATGTTAATATCCATTAAAATTACATCGTAGTACTTACTTTCAGCTAGTTGAATTGCCAGAGCACCGTTGTCGACTATATCAAAAGTTGCTTTCCATTTCCTCAAAAATCGCTTAAGTACATCTTTGTTAAGTCGGTCGTCTTCAGCAGCCAATATCCTCAAGTTCAGCAAATTACTGTGATTTTTTTCCTTAACTTCTACCGGATGATCTGCTGATTCTTTAGATATCTTTTTCGTAAGCCTTAATTCAAAAGAAAATTTAGTACCACGATTAATTTCACTTTCAACCCTAATATCTCCTCCATGAAGTTCTACAAGTCGTCTGGTAATGGCTAGTCCAAGACCTGATCCGCCAAACTCATGTGTAGTACCTGATTGAGCTTGGGTAAATTCATCAAATAAGACGGGTAATTTATCCTCCGGAACACCTATTCCGGTATCTGTAATTTCAAAACCAATCAATAACTTCTCAGTGTTTTCTTCTATTAGCAATATACTGGTCTTGATCTCACCCTGAAGCGTGAATTTTACGGCATTACTGATAATGTTATTTAATATCTGGGAAATTCGTAGTGAATCTCCAACTACTTCCGTTGGTAATCGAGGATCAATTTCTAATATTAAAGCTACCTCTTTTTCATCAGCCAGAGTTCGATAGCTATTCATTACCTCCTGAGATAGTTGTGAAAGATTAAATGGGGATTCTACCAGTTCAATCCGATCAGCCTCAATTTTTCCTAGATCAAGGATGTTGTCTACCAGTTTTCTTAAATGCTCGGCAGAGAAATACAAGCTTTTCAGATTTTCAACCTGATCTTCTGAGTGTGGGTCGTCTTTTAAGAGATGAGAGATTCCGAGTATGGCATTTACAGGATTCCGAATCTCGTGGGAAAGCATGGAAAGAAACTTACCCTTTGCCTGGGAAATTTCTTCGGCTGATTTCTTAGCGTTCCTCAGATTGTCATTAATTGTTTTCTGGATATTTAAAGAGTGCTTAAGACGAACTTCCTGATTCTGCTTGACAACCTCCTGTGATTGAGGAACTTCGGAAGCTTTCTTTGATGCAGGACGCAAGGTCTCAGTATATAGCAAAGTAAATCCGATTATCGATGAAACAATAAGGGCCGCCGCCTGCCATTGGATTGAAACGATCCAATGGCTTGTTTGCTCGCTCAAGTGAGATTGGATACTGCTGGATAAAAGGCGCGTTTGATTAGTGTAGGCCTGTGTTTGTAATTGAATTTCAGAAATATGGCGATTAAAAGAATCATCATCAAAATCGAGGAAAAGCTGGTTGACAGGTCGTTCAATTCTATTGATTTGATTCTTAGCAATCTTAAGTAGGTCTGAATTGGTTTCGAAGGATGGCATGCTGGCATCTATCGTATTCACCAAAGACATTAAAGCTATCTGATTTTTAGCCCAAAGTTCTTTACTGTCCATAAGTTCATTCCACAGACTGTCTGATTTGGGTTGATAACGTAGCTGTGAACTTAGCAAAGCTAACTTTTGAGCGTGTAGCAACTGTTCAGCAGTGGCTTTTTTTAGTTGGGTTTCTAGCAAATAGTTCTGGAACAATTGATTGGTAGTCCACAATAAGAATGTGCCCAGCAACAATATGATACTAGAGATGAAACTTAAAAAGATTGTGCTTCGCCTAAATTGTGACATGAGCTTACCGAATTATGCATTCAGCTCAAATCTAGAGGAGTATATACACAAATAAAAGTTTGAAAAGTACTAAAAGTTACCTTGCAAGGTACTGTCTCATAAGTTTTTCTTCAGAGCCATTAAAGTACGCCCATTATGATAATTACCCTTCCAGGCCTGTCCTTTTGGGGAAATTCGTGAATCAGGTGTGACATCCAGACCAAGGTTATACCAGCCGCCGTGCCCATGATCAATCATGTAAGTACGGGTGTATTTCCATAGTCGGGAAAATCTACGGGGATATCGCTCGTCTTCCGGGAATAGATTAGTAAAAATAAGTAAGGTATTTAATCCTTCTGCTTGCGACCACCAATCCTTTTCTGAATCAATAATGCTTACAGTTGAGTCTTGGGGTAGATTCAGATAGTAGCCACGTTGGTAGATACCGCTTCGGGCAGGATCAAATCCGGTACGGAGCGTATGATCCACCAACTGTTTAGCAACCTTCAGCGTTTCGTCATACTCAAAATTCCCTAACACTTCAGATGCATCCAGCATCAAGAAAGCTGTTTCAATGTCATGTCCGAATGATACGTGGTCAATACCGTAGTTGGCTTCGCGAGCAGACTGCGATGAATCAGCGTAAGAAATTGGTTGCCAATCTTCGGTAAAAAACAGCGTTAAATGTCCACGTTCGTTTACCATCGTATCCCGAACTAGATGAAGTATTTCCACAAGACGATCACGAACTAAAGAATCTGGCCATACCCGGTACAATTCAGTAAAAGCCTCCATCAAATGAATACCTGCGTTCTGTTCTTTATACATCCAGGAAACCGGCAAGTTTTGTCTTATTTGTTTATCTTGAGTTAAAGGAGTTCCATCTTGAAAAACCACCGAGTAGTATCCTTTATTCTCTTTGTCATGCGCATTATCTTCTAACCACAAGAAAGCCTCCTTGGCAAAATTTAGCACTTCTTCCGAATTGTTAACTTGGGCATAGGCCGCTAGAGCGTATACTCCGAAAGCCTGACCGTAAATCCGTTTGTACTTTCCTTCCCCATTAAAAATTGGCTGGCCTTCACGATTTACTAACCAGTAGAAGCCACCCTGCTTAGCATCCCACATTTTATCTTTCAAAAAGCGGAAACCCAGCTCAGTAGCCTGTTGGTAGAGTGGGTTCTGAGGCTCATCTTTCAGTACTTTAGAAGTAGTCCAGAGGTGGCGGGCCTGCGTTACTATCATCTTATTTTGCTGAGGTGCCATCTCCCAGTCGTAGGTCCAATTAGCCAGGTAGCCACCATGAGTAGTATCTAATGATCGAGGATACCAGGATTTAAGCACATCATCCCAATTTTTAACTACCTGGGTACGAATTGAATCACGATTGGGGATGGAAGTTGCGGTAGTTTCTTGGCTTGGTTCTTCAGTAGGGGAACAAGATACCTCAAGGAGTAAAAGAAACGAACAGCATAAGGCTAAGTAGCGCATAATTAGGTAGTTGCTTTATCATGTTCCACCGGAACCACTTCTTTTTCTTGGCCTTTCTCCTCTTCCGGTAGGGGCTTTCCTCGCCAATAGGTAGCTAACGTTGATCCGGTAATATTCATGACTGGTCCGAATATAGCCGGAGCCAGACCAACCGTAGCCACTTTCCCCATTTCATTGGCCAGAGCTGATGCTAACCCACCGTTTTGCATTCCAACTTCCAGGGCAACTGTACGGCAGTCCTGCTCGGGCATTCGGAACAACCGAGCGCCCCAATAACCCAAAAAGTAACCAGCAATGTTGTGAAATATTCCGGCCAGAATTAGTATTACACCTACTTCAAGTAAATTGTCCCGCCCGGCAGCAGTAATGATGGTAATAATGTAGGCAATACCAAACATTGAAACGTAGGGCATAGCTTCGTCGAGCCACTTGAACTTGCCGCTAAAGAAGTGATTAAAAGCTACTCCAGCAAATACCGGAATAATAACAATACGAACCATACTCCACATCATTCCTAGTACGTCAACTTCGACAAATTCGCCAGCCAACCACCCCATCATATTTGGAGTAATCAGGGGTGCTAATAAAGTGGCAATAGCGGTAAGGGTAATTGAAAGCGCCAGGTTAGCTTTAGCTAAGTAGGCCATTACATTAGAAGCGAGTCCACTAGGAGACGAACCAATCAGGATGATACCCGCAGCAATCTCAGGAGCCACCCCTAAGGTGTGAGCAATGGTAAAGCCCACAAATGGCATAATGCTAAATTGACACAGCACACCTACCAAAACCCCGCGAGGCATTTTCACCACTCCGAGAAAATCTTTAATGCCGATAGCTGTCCCCATACCGAACATAATAAGTTGAAGCAATGGGGTAAATAAGTTTTTTAAGTCATAACCGTTAACCTCCTGAAAGTTAGTGGGATAGTACATAGCGACTGTCACCGAAGCAAAGATTACTGCAGTGAATGAGAAGCCTCTTAATGATTGGTATCCCCTAAAACCAATAGCTAGGAGGACAAAAAAAGCAATGAGGAACGGTCCAGCTAATTGAGGATTGCCAATAATAAAAAGTACCAGTGCAACTAATGCACTGGCACCGGCTAAAGCAAGTAATAGTTTATAAATTGAACGTGTGTTCATGTAGTAGAGTTAGTACCTAGACAGCAATATAGTAATTATTTAGCTCCAAAGACGATCAGCAGAGTCTACGGTGTTCCACTGGTCGGTGGGGGCAAAATATTTCGTTCCTTTCTTCATGTGCTCCTTCACAACGTCTTCATTTAGTTCAACTCCCAAGCCAGGTTTCTCCGGTACAGTGATGTGACCGTCCTGAACTATAGGTTTATCAATTCCCGTTTCTATATCTTCCCACCAGGGAATATCTACTGAATGGTGCTCCAAAGCAATAAAGTTTTGGGTAGCAGCTGCACAATGTACATTAGCCATCATTGATACTGGAGTACCGGCAAAGTGCATCATCATGGGTATTCCTCGCTCCTCAGCATAATCACCAATCTTCTTGGTTTCCAGAATTCCACCGGAAGAGGCCAGATCCGGATGAATCATATCCACCGCATGAGCCTCAATCAGTTTTATAAATTCTTCCTTAAGATAAATGTCCTCACCAGTAAGCGTAGGAGTATTGATACTGTTGGTGATTTGCCGCCATTTTTCAGTATACTGCCAGGGAACCAAATCTTCCAGATAGGCCAGCCGATAAGGCTCCAATGAGTTACCCAGACGAATAGCTTCGTTAGTATCGAAATGACCGAAGTGATCAGCCGCTAGAGGAATTTCGTAGCCAACTACATCCCGGACTTGTCTGACATAATCAACAATCATCTCGAGACCTTTGTCGGTAATCTGAATCCGAGTGAATGGGTGAGCAGTAGAGCCATAACTCCCGTAAGCACGATTCCACTGCTGCCCAATGTCGTACATGTTGCTGTTAATCACTACGTTTTCCTCGTCTTTCAGCATCTGAATGCCAAAGTCCATCTTCAGAAAAGTAAAGCCCTGTTCCACCCGAGCTTTCATACGATTGGCATACTCTACTGGATCGTCTGAACCAGCCGTGTCGCAGTAGAGCCGTACCCGGTCGCGAAACTTACCTCCTACTAGCTGATAAGCCGGAACGTTATAAGCTTTTCCCGCCAAATCCCACAGGGCAATTTCAACTCCACATACTCCACCTGCCTGACGGGAATGTCCACCAAACTGCTTGATTTTTTTGAAAACCCGGTCAACATTACACGGATTTTCTCCCAGTAAACGGCTTTTTAGAAACAGAGCGTATTTGGGGCTAGCGTGGTCACGAACTTCACCCAACCCGTAAATCCCCTGGTTGGTATCGATACGGATAACCGGACAAGGCATGGGCGCATCAACAATCTCAACCACCCGTAAATCAGTAATTTTTAAATCAGTAGGGCTGGAATTTTTATTTACTTTTTGAGTAGAATACTCTAAGGTTTCTTCAATAGGTTTGTTTATAAACCCACTGAGCGAAGTACCGCCCAATGCCAGTCCACCTAAACTAGCCTTCTGAAGGAAATCCCGACGGTTACTACTGGATTGATTATGCTTTTCGGGTGCCTTTAATAAATTCTGCAAATACTTGTTCATGTATTCAATTGTTCGATTGTTAAATTACTCGATTGTTCAGAGTTGATTGAAATAGTGCGGGGATCTTAGAGCAGGGAGTATTGTATTACCGTAACATTAACTCCCAGCACCACGCGCCCAGCTCACATTGTTAATTGCTCATTGCTAACTGCAAATTGATTTCAGCTCCAAAGCCGGTCCCAGGCTCGAATTTCGTTCCATTCTTCGGTAGGAGCAAAAAGCTTTTCTCCCTCTACCAGGAACTCTTCGACAACTTCTTCATTCAATTCTACGCCAATACCTGGTTTTTCGGGTACCTTTACGTAACCGTCTTGCACGATAGGTTTCTCTATGCCGGTTACTAAGTCTTCCCATTTAGGTTTATCCACTGAGTGGTGCTCTAACCACATAAAGTTTTCTGTGGCAGCCGCGCTATGAACCGCACCCAAGAAGGAAACCGGACCAGCCGCATGATGGTGCATAAAGCCAATACCGTTCATAGAGGCGTAATCGCCTATACGTTTGGTTTCTAGAATTCCACCCGCAGTGTTTGGATCGGGGTGAACGATATCAACAGCTCGCTGGTCGATGAGGTCCTTAAAGCCCCCTTCCAAAGTAAAAATATCCTCTCCGGTTTGGGTGGGTGTGGTGGAAGATTCAGTGATTTCCCGCCACTGATCCATAAAATGCCAGGGAATAATATCCTCGATATAAGCCAGGTTGTAACGTTCAGCCGCCCGGGCAATTTTTATTGCTTCATTAACATCAAAATGGCCCCAGTGATCAGTCCCCATTGGTATCTCGTAACCTATTTGGGAACGCATCACATCCAGAAACTCCATTAATTTATCAATACCCTTTTCAGTAATTTGTACTCGTGTGAATGGGTGCTGGGTAAGATTATAATTCTTCGATTCGTATTTGTAAGGAGCATATTGTCCCTTGGGAGCATTGACCAAAGTACCCGGAATATCTTCAATCAGATTGATGCCAATATCCATCTTTAGGGCTGTGTAGCCCCGGTCAATTCTAGCCTGCATACGTTGAGCATATTCCTGAGGATCTTTAGAGATTGGGGTATCACAGTAGACCCGCACCTGGTCTCGGTATTTACCACCCAGCATTTGGTAGACGGGCACATTATAGGCTTTCCCAGCTAAATCCCAGAGGGCCATTTCTACTCCAGAAACTCCCCCACCCTGTCGACCGTGGTGGCCGAACTGACGAACCTTCCTAAATAATCGCTCTAAATTACAGGGGTTCTCTCCTAGTAGGCGGCTTTTCAAAAAAAGTGCATATTCTTTAGCGGCACCATCGCGAACGTCACCGTGCCCCACGATACCCTGATTGGTATAAATACGAACGATGGGGGTTCGGATAACCACATCACTAATCTCCGCAATTCGTTAATCGGTAATTTTCAGATCGGTGGGAGCTGAATCTCGGATCACCTTTTGGGTGGTATATTCCAGCGTTTCTTCAATAGGACTATTCATAAAAGCACCCAGTGAAAGCCCTCCCAGGCTAGCTTTTTGCAAAAAATCACGGCGGTTGCCAGTATGGTTAGTTGAATCAGAACTCATATTAGTTAGATATTTAGGGTTTAAAAAATTAGCTCCAGATGCGATCCCAGGACCGTAGCTCGTTCCACTCTTCGGTAGGGGCAAAGTACTTCTCCCCTTTGGCAAGATGTTCCTTCACGGCTTCCTCATTTAATTCTACTCCGATGCCGGGCTTCTCGGGTACGTTAACGTATCCATCCTGAACGATAGGCTTATCGATACCGTCCACCAGACTGTCCCACCATTCTTTGTCTACCGAATGATGCTCCAGGGCAATGAAATTTTGAGTAGCGGCAATTGCGTGAACCGTTCCCAAGAAAGAAATAGGTGATGCGGCATGGTGAACGGCCATGGCGACCCCGTATTCTTCGGCCATGTCACCTACTTTTTTGGTTTCCAGCATGCCACCGGCACTACCGGGGTCAGGATGAACAATATCCACCGCGTTATTCATGCATAAGTTGCGGAAGTTCTTTTCGAGGTAAATATCCTCCCCGGTCATAGTGGGAGTATCCAACCGATCGGTTATCGTTTTCCACTGATCAGTATACTCCCAGGGAATCATATCTTCTAGCCAGGATAAATTATAGGGTTCCAGGGCTTCGCCGAGTTTTATCATGCTATTCACCCCCATGTGTCCGAAGTGGTCAATGCCCAGAGGTATTTCGTAGCCGATTTTTTCGCGGGTTTTGGCCACGTATTCTACCAGCAGTTCAATACCCTTTTGGGTAACCTGCACTCGGGTAAAGGGGTGCATAGTTTGAGCATAGCTGGTTACTTCCCGGTCACTCCAACCCCGCATTTCGCCCCAGGGCTCGGTATTAGTAAGGGCGCCCGGAATATCTTTGATCAGTCTGATACCCACATCCATTTTCAGAATGGTGTACCCCATATCAACCCGGTCTTTCATACGCTGAGCGAATTGATCGGGATCATTAACCGTGGGTGTGTCCACGTAGATCCGGACTTTATCTCGGTATTTCCCCCCAAAAAGCATGTAGGCGGGTACACCGTAGGCTTTCCCGGCTAAATCCCAAAGGGCCATATCCACTCCTGAAACTCCCCCACCCTGTCGGCCGTGGTGACCAAACTGCTTAATTTTTTTGAAAAGCATTTCTACATTACAGGGGTTCTCACCCAGCAATCGGCTTTTTAGGAACAGCGCGTAGCGCTTGTCAGCTCCATCTCGAACATCTCCTAGCCCGTAAATGCCCTGATTCGTATCAATACGCAACAAAGGTACGTTCCCTACCTGTGCAATACGCATATCGGTAATCTTCAACTCGGTGGGTGAAGAGAAACGATTTACCTTCTGACTACTGTAGCGAATAGTTTCGTCGATAGGACTATTCATGAAGGCCCCCAACGAAAGCCCTCCGAAGGCTGCTTTCTGCATAAAATCCCGGCGACCGGCGTCCCGGCGACCACCTTCTTTCGTAATTTCGCTGTCTGGTTCAGTATTAGATTTTTCCTGGCCAAGCTCTGGTAGTTGGAGTAGTCTTTTTATAGCTTCTTTCATGGATTACCAGGTTCGGTTTTCTAGATACTGATCCAATTCCTCCTTAGACATAGGCATTTCGTCAGGGTTATCATCTAGCCAGCTCAAAAAATCCTGCTTGATGGCATCGGTCCAGCGAGTATCAATTTCGCCCGGAGTATATGTCCCTTCCCGCAATCGCATATGTCCAAATTTATCGCGTAAGGCAATAAATTCGGCGTTTATTAGCACCTCTTCAACCATATGAGCTGGAATAAAAATAACTCCTTCTCGCTTAGCCAGTACCACATCACCCGGCAAAACCGTTGCCCGACCAATCCGGATGGGAGTATTTAGACCACCCAAGGTCATATCTTTAATGAATGAAGGGTCCCAACCGCGCACAAAAGCATTAAAACCGTCAATTTTCTCTAAACCCTCAAGGTCTCGTAATGAGCCATCGAAGATGACACCATTGCCAGATTTGGAATAAATTGAATTTCCTAGATTATCGCCGATCAACGTTCCATCTACTATTTTTCCGTAGCCATCGGCAATGTAAACATCACCGGGTTGTAGCTCATCAATGGGCCAGGAATTCATGCCTCCAATTCTACCGTCGGCTTCGCCTTCCGCCTTAAGTACATCGGCGAAATCGGGGCGAGTAGGCATATACTGCGCAGTTAGAGCTCGACCAACAATGGGTTGATCTTCGTGGATCATCATCCAGTCGCCTTCAAACTGATTGTGGTACTCTTCACCTCGCATACTGGCCCAGGCCTCTTCAATAGAAATATTTTTAATTCGTTCCAGAATATCATCGGGCACCTTAGGACGACCATCCGGATAGCGCTCACCTTCCCACTGACTGGTTAGTTTGACCATTTCATCCCGGTTGAGCGTCAGTAGTTGAGCGAGGACTGACTGGCTGATGAGACTAAAGAGTAACAGAAAAATAAACGAATACTGCATAGTGCTGATTGAAAAGTTTATCCCGGATGCGCTCCGGGGTGGATAATGGAAAATTGATAGTGAAAGTGGATAAGTTAATTGAAGCAAACTGAAACTACAACTCGCCTGTGATCTATGTGAAGAAAGGCATATCCTTATCGGCGTATTTCTTAAGCCCCTCTTCGTTGATTTCTACTCCAATACCCGGTTTATCCGACAACGGAATGTAGCCATCAACAATCATTTCGCCCTCATAATTGACAATCTCCTTAAACATTGGATTGGTATGGAAATAAATTTGCCATTCCAGAATTAAGAAGTTAGGGATAGACGCACAAACGTGGGCTGAAGCCATTGCGCCTAGAAAAGATGCGACCATATGCGGAGCGAACGGCACGTAGTACACATTAGCAAGATTAGCTATCCGCTGTGCTTCTCCTAATCCACCAGCTTTTTGCAAATCAGGCATGATAATATCAACTGCGCCAATTTCTAAAAGCGGACGAAAACCGTAGGCCAAATAGTGATTCTCACCCGCGCAAATAGGTGTGCTCGTTGATTCGGTGATGTATTTGTAGGCTTCCGCATTTTCGGCGGGAATAGGTTCTTCTAACCACATCAGCTTAAGCGGTTCCATCGCTTTAGCAACTCGTTTGCCGGAAGTCATGTCAAAGCGCCCGTGCATATCCACACAAACATCTACATTAGGCCCCACCGCCTCGCGCACTGCTGTGATTTGATCCACCATCCGCTGAAGTTCAGCTGGTCCGACCGTCCAGTTATATGGATCATATTTATTGGGATCATTAGGATCGTCAATATCAAACTTTACTGCCGTGAAGTTGTACTCATCCACCACCTCTTTGGCTCGCTGCCCCATAATCTCAGGCTTTTCTCGGCTACTAGCCGTATCGCAATATACCCGAATATTGTCTCTGAATTTACCGCCCAAAAGCTGATAAACAGGTACATTCAATGCCTTTCCGGCCAAATCCCATAGTGCAGATTCAATTGCAGTTAGAGTTGAAATGTACATTCCCCCCTGAGCACCTTCAAAGAAACCCCGTCGCCGTACATCTTCAAAAATTCGGTGAACATTCAGTGGATTCTTCCCTCTAATCCGATCGCCCATCATCTTGACCAGATAGTAGGTACCAGGCGTGGCGTCAACCGCTTCTCCATGCCCCACTATATCTTGGTTACTGTACACCTTCACAAACAGACTATGCCCATTTCGGATATAGGCACATTTCACATCGGTAATTTGTAAATCAGAAGGAGCGGAATAAAGACGTTGCTTTTGTACAGCAGCAAAAAGATCGTTACCGAAATTTGTAAGTAAACTTAATCCGGCAGCCGAAGCCAACCCTTTCTGGATAAACGAGCGACGATTGAATGGTTGTTGCATAAATTATAGTGTTATTGTGTTAAAGTGCGAAGTGTTAGAGTGCTTTTGCATTTAGAAACCCAGTTCTGATGGTTTCAATAACACTAAAACACCATAACGCTTAAACACTATTGTCACCAGGTTCTTTCTTTTAGTAGTTCTTGAATTTGCTCTTGGGGTACTGGTAATTGATCGATGTTAGCCTCTAGCCAACGGGAAAAATCAGTTTCAATTTCATCGCTCCAACGAGAATCGATTTGTCCGGCGGTATACTTTTTTTCCCGAAGCCGTAAATGACCAAACATATCCCGCAGACGTACTACTTCCGAAGTCTTTACCACCTTTTCGGCTAAGTGAGCCGGGATGACCGATACTCCGCCGTCTTTACCTAAAATTACATCTCCCGGAACCACCATGACCGACCCAATGTTGATCGGCACATTAATTCCCATCAGAGTAGTATTTTGGTCGTGGCTAGGGTTATGGTGAGAGGGATGATAACTTCGAACAAAGGAGGTGAACTTAGGTAGTTCTTCCAGACCTTCAATATCGCGGATGGCTCCATTGTAGACTATTCCGTTGCCGGAATTAGCATAGATGGCATTTGCCAGGTTATCGCCGATTGTAGGACCGTCTTCGTGCGCTCCAAATTGATCAGCCACGTATACATCGCCCGGTTGCAGTTCATCAATCGGCCAGGCATTTTGTCCGCGTATCCTGCCTTCTTCGTGACCTTTGTCCAGTAGCGATTTATAAACATCGGGCCTCCCTGGCATGAACATGGCTGTAAATGCTCGACCAATTAGCGTACTATCCGGATGAATACATAGCCAGCCTTCTTCGTACTGATGCCGAAAACCAGCATTTTTCATGACTGCCCAGGCTTCTTCGTGAGTGACCAGCTTCATTCGCTCCAAAACGTCGTCAGCAACTTTCGGACGACCATCTTCAAACCGCTCTCCTTCCCATTCGGGAGTGTAAAGTTTCATATGCTCCACTGAGATAGTTTGGGCGTGAAGCAGACTTCCACAAACCATAAACAGTGAGCAAGCAGCAAGACAGAAAAATAGTTGTCGATTCATAAGTTAGAATACTTTAGAGAAAACTTCCGAAGAAAAACTCCGGAAGTTTAATGGTTGAAAGGTTGCTGTATTTTTTCGTTTTATCTCGTAACTCAGGAATTAGTCTTTCCGAGTCAAGAAGAATGAATCACTATTGTGCTACATCCCACCACACCCGAGTATCCAGTATATCCGGACCTTGGCGGCTAATGGCAGTGTTCACATTTTCTGGATTTACAATTATTTCATCTGAAGGATACGTATGCCGGCGAATGAATTCTTCAGAAGTAAGATCCTGCCCGGGAAACGGGTTCGGATCAAGATCGGGAAAGCCGCTACGCCGGAAGTTGGCAAAAGCCTCGGGCCCATTAAGAAATGATGCAATCCAATATTGATCATTAATCTGTTGAAGTGCCGTGGCATCATTTAGTGGATTATTCGAGATGTATTCTACGATTTCTTCTTCGGGAACAGTAGAATTTGCATCGTAAGTTGCCATCTTCTCCATATGCGCTCGTACTCCCGCTTCATAAAGCTCTGACGCCGAAGCAGTAATCCAACCTCGGTTAGCAGCTTCAGATAAGAGTAAGAGAGATTGAGCTGCCGTTACTAAGTACATAGGAGCAGTTTGCTTTACTACTCGCTCCCGATCTGCCTGCGCAAACTCGTAAAAACTAGCTAATCCAAGAGCAGCTGCTGCTTGCCGGGCGGTTTCGTCGTTATTACCCATCGGCATACCAATATGCACATCAGGATCGTTTGTACCGTTTCCATCAGGTCCCAATACCTGTTCCGGACCCGAAGCAGCCCCTACGTAGGTCACGGCAATTGCTCTCAGCCGCGGATCATCTGTTTCTTGCAGATATTCTACAAAAGGACCAGCCAAGTAGTAATTATTAGCTTCAGTCGCATTCAAGATACGTCCGGTTTCGTTTCGGTAATTGTTATCGTGTCGGATAACCGCATTTTCAGAATTCTCAGTAATAACACCAGCTTGAAATGCCTGGCTTGCTCGCGCTTGAGCAGTACCTGGATCAACTTTTGTAAGTCGCATAGCACCGCGCAGAATAAGCGAGTTAGCGTACTTTGTCCACAGATCAATGTCTCCACCGTAAAGCACATCTGCCGATTCTATTTGTCCAGATGCGTTTAAAGCAGCCGCTGCTTCAGTTAATTCATTAAAGATATCAGCGTATACATCTTGCTGAGCATCATAGGCTGGGTACAGAATTTGTTCAGTAAAAGCTTTTCCACCCTCAAAATACGGAATATCACCGTAGGTGTCGGTTAATAACATAAACGCGTGAGCTTGCAAGATACGCGTCATATTGAGCAAATTAGAGCGAGCAGGATTTTCCTCTACACGGCTGATGATATCCCGGGTATTACGGATTACTCCACGATAGAAGTTAACCCACATATCATCGGTAGTATTTCGGTTATCCTGGTTAAAATTTGCTCCGGTAAGTACACCAGAGTTGGGGGTAATAATCTGCTGGATAATACCCAGGTCGTACACCAACTGAGAGTTGGGATACGACATGTTGATGATTGCTTCATTTAACTGAAATACCGGATCAACTTCAGTAGCCTCAGTCTCATTGGTATTCAGTTCATCGAAGCCTTCGTCACAAGCGAATACCAGTAGCAGTAGCACCGGTAAAAAACGAAATATATTGAGCTTATTCATAATCGGAATTACTAGAATTTAACATTTAGGTTGAAGCCAAGTCCACGAGTAGTAGGGAGTCCGGTAGACTCTAGTCCTACTAGATTATCGGAAGAGAATCCAAAAGACTCAGGATCAATATTAGGAACCCATTTCTGGAGAATAAATACGTTGTTAGCAACGAAGTTTAATGTTACCCCAGTAGCAAAGAAGTTTTCCGGCAAAAAGCGGGTAAAATCGTACCCCAGCGTGATCTGGCGTAGCTTCCAGTAGCCACCATCGTACACAATTGGCTCAACCAGTTGCTGGGAGCGAACAACTTCCCAGTAGGTCTGAGGATCAGCCGCTACTGTGTTAACTTCACCGGCTTCATTCACTCCGTCTCCAATAACTCCTCCTTCACGCCCTGGTAACGTCATTTTATGTAACCCGTGGCGGGTAGCGTTAAAGTTTGTACCAGACATCATCAGATTACCCAACTTGAAATCTATCAAGAAAGAGAAGTTAATACCTTTGTAGTTGAAAGAGTTCGTAATACCTCCTACCCAATTAGGCAGTGCTGAACCAAAATTCACTAAATCGGCGGTACGAAGTGCCACACCGTTACCACCAAATACCTGACGTCCTTGATCATCACGACGGTAGCCAAATCCGGCTAATTGTCCAATTTCCTCACCTACAATCTGGCGTAAAAACCCGTTGAATACGTGGCGGCCTACCAGGATAGTTTCGCCTTCTTCTTCAGTTTGTAAGCTCAATACTTTCGTAATATTGTACATCCCGTTGAACGATATACTCCACTGAAAGTCTTCCGATTGAACGGGAACCAGATTAACGAGGAACTCTAAGCCTCGGGTTCGACTCTCACCAGTATTAATCAGAGTATTCACAAAGCCTGAGCCATCAGAAACCTGAGATGATACAATTTGGTCAGAGGTTGTTTTTTGGTAGACAGCTACATCTAAACCTACCCGATTATCAAACATTTGTAACTCCAGTCCTAATTCAGCTTCATTGGCGCGCATAGGCCGTAGATTTGGATTAGGTACAGTATTACCATTGATACTAGCCACCGGTTGTAAATTACCGGCAGGATTAGCAAAAAGGTTTGCATTTACTCCGTAGAATAATACATCAGAATAAGGCTGAACGTCAGTATCGCTACCTACTTCGGCATAAGCTGCCCGTAGTTTACCGAAGTTTAACCAACCCGGTGAAGTATTAAACGACTCGGTAAATACGTAACTAGCCGAAATAGATGGATAGGAGATACTTCGGTTTTCGGGCGACAAAGTGGAGAACCAGTCGTTACGGAAGGTACCGGTCAGATAGAACAAGTCTTTGTAAGATAGTTCAGCTGAAGCATAAAGTGAGTTCACGCCTCGCTCCGCAAGATTATAAATTGGATTTTTTACCCGGCCATTTTGCACCGTATACAAATCCCGAATTACGAAGTCATCCACCTCCACAAAGTTTCGATCAGAGCGACGATACATCTGGTTACCTCCTAGGCTAACATTCAACCCAAAATCTCCAAACTCTCGGTAACCATTTATCAGAATGTCAGCATTTATCTCTCGGAAACGACGGGCTTCTTGTGTAAAAGTACCGTTTACAAATCCTTCAGGGGCAGCCGGACGTGAGGCTTGTCCGGTAGGGTAATTATTACCAGATTGGTCTCGTGACCAATAATCTTGACCAATACGGCCTTGTACGTATAGCCAGTCAGTTAAATCATATTTCAGAGCAATGTTACCAAAGATTCTATCTCGGCGAACGTCCTGAAACTGCTCCGAGAGCGTAAAGTAAGGATTAGTACGATTTCTAAATCGGGAATACACAAACTCATTTCCTTCATCATTGAACTTCTTCTCATTGAGCAAATCTAGAGGCATGGTGTTCGCCATATTGTACAATGCCACCGGAATGGTATTATCTTGCTGGGCTACGTTTGGAGGATTTTGATTGTACTCGTTGGAATAGTTGATCGCACCAGTTACGCTTAGTTTCCTAGATAGCTCGTAGTCAAAGCCAAGATTGATGGTACGACGGGTAAATTTGTTATTCGGTACAATACCCTGACTACTTAAATTTGAGAGTGAAAGATTCAGGTTACCATTTTCACCACCGGCAGCAATAGAGATAGTATTCGTAACATTCTGTCCGTTGCGGAAAAACTTATCAATACGATCTCGCTGCGCTACGTATGGTACTTCTACTCCATCAAACAGTATCTGAGTCATGCCGGGTTGGATACGTTCTCCAAACGACCATTGACCCGATGTAGGGTTAGGGGAAGTAGGACGAACACCATTTTCACCCTGACCGTATTCGTATTGATAGTCCGTAAAATCTAAGGGTTGCTCATTGGTGTAATTAAGATTGTAAGTGACTCCAATTCCTTTAGCACCCTTACCCTTTTTAGTGGTAATCATAATTACCCCGTCTTTCGCTCGGGAACCGTACAGGGCAGCAGCAGCAGCACCTTTCAGTACAGTCATATTCTCAATGTCATCAGGGTTGATACTATTCAATCCATCACCACCGTCGGAGGTGAATCCGTTTCCGTTATTACCTAAAGCGTTAGGATCACCACCGCGAGGGTTAGTACCAAAATTGGTATTATCAATCGGTACCCCGTTGATTACAATGAGCGGGTTATTTTGACCAGAAATGGAAGATTGTCCCCGGATTCGAATCTTTGAAGTACCACCGGGACCCGTTCCCAGGCTAGAAATATTAACCCCAGCAATTTTTCCTTGAAGGGCGTTCATTACGTTAGGAGTACGGTTTACCGTAAATTCTTCGGGGTCAACCGTAGAGGTAGCATAACCCAGTGTGCGAGAATCTTTTTCAATACCTAAAGCGGTTACCACTACTTCACCTAATTCGGTAACATCCGGCACCATTGATAAATTAACCGTTGACCGGCCATTAATTTCAATTTCCTGCTGGGAATAACCTACCGATGAGAACACCAGCGTAGTGGCATCATCTGGAACAGTTAAGCGGTAGTTGCCATCTATATCGGTGATAGTACCAATGGTGGTATTTTTTACTAATACATTTACCCCCGGAAGAGGCGCATTGTCTTCGTCGGTTACCGTTCCGGTAATGTCTCGCTCAACATCCTTGTTTTTTGAAAACGCGAAAGAACGGCTAGTCATTAAGTTAATGTCACTTGAAGCGGAAACCATCAAATCATTTTTCGATACTCCGTTCTTGATTGGTTGTTTCGGAAGTTGCTTGATGACCTCATCACTTTCCTCAGCCACAATCACGTAGGTGGCACTGTTAATCTTTTTATACCTAAGCGAGGTGGTCTTCAGTATCCGGTTCAGATTTTCTTCCAGATCAGTTGAATTATCCAATTGTTCCGTGACCTGCTGGTCTTCAACTAAATGTTTTTCGTACATGAACGAAGCACCGTAAGTCTTCTGAAGGCTTTGAAGTACGTCCGTTAGTTGTCTTTTCTTTTGTGATTGAAGGGGGTCAGTTTCTTGTTGAGAAGTAGTTGGCTGCGATGAAGCAATCAACTGGGCTTCTACCGTAGGTAGGCTTAGCCAACCCAACAAACCGAAGGCAAAAATCAGTTTTTGTAGTTGCTTAATAAACATAGACATAGGATTTAGCGTAAAAATCATTTTTCATATATAAAAATCGAGTTGTTTTCGCGTTCAATACGAACCTGAAGCAGGGTGCTCATCGCCATTAGGACAGTTTCCAGATCCGCGTTAGAAATACTACCCGTGCTACTGATTCGGCGGTTGCGAATAGCGCCGTCCGAAAGCACAAACTTCACTCCGTAGGTATCCTCTAGTTGGCGGATGATATGGCTCACTGGAGTATCGTCCAGGACTAATAAATCCTTGGTCCACGAAGTGTATATTTCCGGATTTACTTGGCGTCGGGTTATTTTTTTGTTCTGGGAAGAATACACCACCAAATCGCCCGGACTCATGGTAGCCTCTTCGGTTTCGGGAATATCTAATGCCACTTTCCCTTCGTTAAGCACCACCTGGGTACGCCCTCTTCTGCTGTTTACATTAAATTCAGTGCCTAGTACTCTAACCTTTAGATCGGGGGTAAGCACCATGAATGGTAATTTAGTATCACCCTGATCAATAGAACTTACCGAAAAATAGGCTTCTCCTTTCAGGTGCACCTGCCGCTGAGGTTTTTCCAGCCATCCTTTATCTATTTTCAGACTGGAATTACCGTTCAACGTGACCTTGGTACCGTCTTCCAACGCTAATTTCAGAGTTTCCCCAAAGGCAGTTTCGTAATGGGTAGCGGCAGTGTCAAGGAGAGAATAGGTAGTGATAATAGAAGCACAGACCAGTAAGGCGACTGCCGCTGCATATCGCCAGTAAACTATTGAATTAGTACGCTTCTTAACAACCGGAGTATGTATTCGCTCGGAAATTTCATACCAGGAATTTGAGATTTGTTGCTCAGAGATAGCCGACTTCTCAAAAGAAACCCCCAAAACCAGTGACTTTGCTTGCTCGATAGCTTCTTTGTGTTGCGGATTTTCTTCAATCCACTGCTGCCAGTGGGCATCTTCTTCCTGATGGGAACCTTTCACCCATCGTACAAACGAAGGGTCACGAATAAGTTGGTAGGTAAGGTTGTGCGTGTCCAAAAGGGTTGCGTTTACCTACATAGAGTAAATCTATCTTAGTTTATACTCTAGGCACTTTAGAATTCAGCAGGATAGCACTATAAATATTTGAATAAAAACCCAAAATAATTAGGTTATATTAAAAAAATGATTGATAAAAAGAGGAATTGTCAACTATAGCGATGAAAAAATAAAATTTTTAAAAAAATGATATTCTAATAGATAAGGGTGAGTAGACCAGCCAAAGGCAGTAGATATTTGGCATGTACAATTCTGAACGGTGAAAGCTTTTGTAGGTGGGTATCTTCTTTTAAAGAAACCAATCCTCGATATACGAAATTTACTGCACTTTGGTACTTTACTCCCATTACCTTCGCTACTTCATCGTAAGACAGCTCTTCGTAGAACTTGAGGTAAATAGCTTCTCGCTGCCGAACTGGTAGTTGATTAAGTGCCTCAGTGAGCAGGTCATGACGTAATTGGGCATCTTCTTGCTCAATACGTATATCTAGCGCTGAGTACTCGAAAGCACTAACTGGTTTGGAAGAAATTAAGGGGACTATATTTGACTCCGGTTTAGCTGCTAGTAATCGGCGACGAAGTGACGTTAATAAGTACGCTTTGGGTGAAGTTACATCCGCTAAATGTGCTCGAGTTTCCCAAATGCAGACGAATAGATCCTGGATGCTTTGATCGGCTAGCACCGGATCGCGTATGATGCGCAAAGCGTAGCGATAGAGCATGGGATAATGCTGATAATAAAGCTCTTTGAAAGCCTGATGATCACCTTTTTTAATTAGGCTCCAATTCCGATCGGGTAGATTGATAGTCATTTTAACGCCCCGCTAAACTTTACTATTAAGTTTAACTTAATTTTAAGAGTATTCAAAATTACCCCCCTTGTAATTTGAATAAATCTCAAAATAGGCATTATAGCCTCCACTGTTGAAATATTTGAGTGAGAGAATGATCGAGTAATTATTGAACTATTCATTCTCTCATTTAGTCAATCTCTACAACAACCGAACTATAAGGACGGAAAATACTAGATTAAGATTCGTACTTGAGGAATATAGTACTAAGTGGCGGAAGGCGTAGATTCACCGATCTAGCTCGGCCGTGCATAGGTATTGGCTTGGTCTCAAGCTTACCCTCGTTTTTAATCCCACTTCCCCAGAAATCAGTATGGTCGGTATTGAAGATTTCAATTAGATGCCCTTTGTCCGGCACCCCTATACTGTAACTTTCCCGCACTACTGGGGTCAGGTTCATCACCACGTAAATATCGTTTTGGTGCTGATGTCCCTTACGCACGAAACTAACTACACAATTCTGGTAGTCGCTAATATCGATCCATTCAAACCCAGAAGAATCGAATGGTTTTTCGTACAGTGCCGGCTCACTTCGGTACAACTCGTTTAGTTGCTTCATCATCCACTGAAGCGAGCCGTGCGGGGCATATTCGTTCAGGTGCCAATCCAGACTCTGGTCGTGCCTCCACTCCTGGGTTTGTCCAAACTCCCCACCCATGAACAGTAGTTTGGTTCCGGGATGAGCGTACATATAAGCGTAAAGCGTACGCAGATTAGCAAATTTCTGCCACTCATCGCCAGGCATTTTATCAATCAACGGGCCTTTACCGTGTACCACCTCATCGTGGGAGAGCGGCAACATAAAATTTTCAGTGAAGGCGTACATCAGGCTGAAGGTAATCATACCCTGATGATAAGAACGATAGATCGGATCTTGAGAGAAATATTCCAGGGTATCGTGCATCCATCCCATCATCCACTTCATTTCAAACCCTAAACCACCAATCTGGGTAGGTCGAGATACCATCGGCCAGGCAGTAGACTCTTCCGCTATGGTTTGCACTTCAGGAAATTCGGCATCAACGGCATTATTAAACTCCCGTAAAAACTGAATCGCTTCAATATTCTCCCTACCACCGTATTCATTAGGAATCCACTCTCCTTCCTTTCGAGAATAATCAAGATAAAGCATAGAAGCTACGGCATCTACCCGAAGTCCATCAATATGGTATTCCCGCAGCCAATACATGGCACTGCTAATCAAAAATGAGCGAACCTCGTTACGGCCATAGTTAAAAATATAGCTATTCCAGTCAGGATGATAGCCTTGTTTAGGGTCTTCGTGCTCAAACAGGTAGGTGCCGTCAAAGTACGACAAACCATGCTGGTCAGACGGAAAGTGAGAAGGAACCCAATCCAATATGACTCCTATACCTGCCTGGTGAAGCCGATCAACCAAATACTTAAAATCTTGCGGCGTACCGAAGCGGCTACTGGGGGCAAAGAACCCTACCAGTTGGTAGCCCCATGAGCCGTAAAACGGATGTTCCATTACTGGCAAGAATTCCACGTGCGTATAACCCATCCAAGACAGGTAGTTGGGAAGTTCTTCCGCTAAATCGCGGTAAGTTAAAAACATCTCGCCGTTATCCCCTTTTCGCTTCCAGGAGCCTAAATGCACTTCATAAACAGAAACCGGCTGGGGTTCAGATGACTTGTCTTTGCGAGATTCCATCCATTCCGTATCATTCCATTCATATTCACCCTCCCAGACCTTAGTAGCCGTTTTGGGAGGAGTTTCCCAGTGGATGGCAAAGGGGTCACCTTTTTCTACAGTGTAACCATTATTATTTGACTCAATGAAATACTTATATGTAGTGCCTTGCTCAATATGCGGTATAAAAGTCTCCCAGATGCCCGAACCATCCCAGCGAGGATTCATTCTGTGCTCCGAGTCATTCCATCCGTTGAAATCTCCTACTACCGAAACTCGGTAGGCATTAGGTGCCCATACCGAAAAATAAACGCCTCTGGTGCCATTATGCTCTACCAGATGAGAGCCCAACTTTTCGTGTAATGCATAATGATTCCCTTCTTTAAAGAGGTGCACATCGTAGTCTGTAAGAAGTGAAAAATGATCCTGAGCGTCAGCACCAGAATCCAGTTCTTCAGGCTGAGAGCTACTTTGGATCGTATCGTCTACAATTTGTGCGGTTTGTTCACTCATCATCGTTACATTTTTGCATTACGTACTGAATACCCCGCATGGGAATGATAGCCCAGTTAGGGCGATTATTAAGCTCGTAATTAAGTTCGTATACTGCCTTTTCTAGTAAAAATGTCTGTATCAGAGTATTGAAATCTTCCTGATTGTCGGGCAAAAAATTGTGACCCTGGGCAGTTTCGAGGTAGGAATGGATATAGAAACCGCTCATGTAATGATACCACAGTTCAGCCCACTCTTCTAAGTAGTCGGCATCGCCTCTTTTAAACCTTTCGTTCTCAAATAAGCTACTGTAAGCGGCATAGTGGAAGGAACGAATCATACCAGCTACATCTCGCAACGGTGATCGTTTCAGTCGTCGTTCGCTGAACGGGCGAGCTGGTTCTCCTTCAAAATCAATAATCACAAAATCCTTACCGGTAAATAGCACCTGACCCAAATGGTAATCTCCGTGTGCACGAATCTTAGTAGAAGACATCTTACGGCGATAGATTCGCTGCATACACTTCAAAATGTCTTTTCTCATGGATTTTACCAGATTAGCATCCTCCATTACCTCTTGCGGGAGGGATTTCATTTGTTTGTCAAGACTTTGATATGCAGAACGCACTTGGGACTGTAGTGATGAATACAGCGAACGCTGGTAGTGCAATGAGAAGTTTTCAGAACCAAAATCAGTGACTTCCGGATGCGCGCCAAGTGCTATGTGCATTTCAGCAGTTCGCTCTCCCAACAAAGAAGCCCGCTCAGCCGGGATTCCACTCAGCAGAGTTTTAAGTTCATCCGGCAATTTCTCAAAAGTAACCGGATCGGTAAGTGAACCTTTTAAAGTAGGTACTTTCGTGCGATCAATCTGCTCCAGGGTCACCCGCTCAAAGTAGCGGTTAATTACATCTTTCATATAAACCCAGGCATCACCTTGATTATCAATCATTTCCTGCATCATAGCAAGAACCAAAGGCTCACTCTGACCTTTCATGATAGAGAAGCTACCGGCATATTGAGGAACGTGCTCAAACTTAGCAGTCTCAGTTAAGAAGCGGGTAATCTCTAAATCAGGATTAATGATGTTATCAACCTTACGGTAGAACTTAAGGAAGTATTTCTGGGAATAGATAACCGAAGTATTACTCTGCTCAGCATTTAAAACTTTAGATACTATCTCCGGCTTCTCTTTCTTAAACCATTTGGTTACCGAGGGCTGGGCTTTAAGATGAAGTTCGGTGCTATTTTCTTTTATCTTCTTCCCTTTCACCATCATATCAAATAGCGTATTTCGGAAGTTTTCATTGTAAACAGCATCAAACAAATACCCCTTAGTATCGCCCTCCGTAATTAAAGCAATTAAACTCTGGGAAGCCTGGGATCGGATAACGTCGCTTAGTCCATCCTCTACGAAGGAAACCGGTAGCTGATAGAGTTCATTTAGCCCTTCATTATAGCTAACCTCCAGAATCAGCAAATAAACCTGGGGAGAAGCCTGTTGAATTGCCAGTTGGTGAATGATACTTACCGACTGTATAGTTCGCGCCTTGCCTCCGAACCAGCGGCATTTTAGTAAGTAGTTGGGTAAGTAATCTTCCAGTTTGGCTTTGTTTCTACCCTTCAGTAGGTCTTTCCACTGGCTAATTTTCATCAGTACCTTCGGAGAATCGTCTTCCTCTTCCTCTTGAGCTACTTCTGGTTGTTCTAACAAAAACCACTGATAGCCGTAGGGAGCCAGGGTAAAGAGATAGGGATAGTCTCTAATAACTGGGAAACGGTTTTTGCTGAACACTTCTTTCGGTACGTAGTCGCGAAACTCCAGAAGGTCAAGTTCAACAGCTTGAGAAAAACGGGATAGATTGGCGAGCACCAGTATAGTCTGATCTTCGTAAGTACGAGTGAAAGCCAATACCTTAGCATTCTCTGCGGATAAAAAATTAATGTCTCCCCGCCCAAATGCCTTATAGTTTTTCCGCATGCTGATATGCCGCTTCATCCACCAGAGAATAGAGTTCGGATTACGCTGCTGCAAATCAACGTTAACGGCTTCGTACTGATATTCAGGATCAAGAATAACCGGTAAATAAAGTTGTTGTGGATTAGCAGATGAAAATCCGGCATTACGGTCAGCACTCCACTGCATGGGGGTTCGCACCCCATCGCGGTCACCTAAATAAAAGTTATCACCCATGCCGATTTCGTCCCCATAATAAATTACGGGTGAGCCCGGAAGCGAAAACAGCAGATGATTCATCAGTTCAATTTTCCTACGATCGTTGTCTAGCAGCGGAGCTAAACGATGACGAATACCCAGATTGATTTTAGCTAGCGGATCTTTAGTGTAAACTTTATACATGTAATCCCGCTCTTCGTCGGTCACCATTTCCAGGGTGAGTTCATCATGGTTGCGTAGGAATATTCCCCACTGGCAAGTGTCCGGAATTTCGGGGGTCTGATCTAAAATGTCGGTGATCGGATAGCGGTCTTCCATCCGCAACGCCATGAACATACGCGGCATGATGGGAAAATGGTAATTCATATGACATTCATCACCATCGCCAAAATAGGCAGCAGAGTCTTCAGGCCACATATTGGCCTCAGCTAAAAGCAGAGTGCCGGGTTTTTTCTGTTCTACGTGCTTGCGCAGCTTTTTTAGAAATATATGGGTTTCCGGTAAGTTCTCACAGTTAGTGCCCTCTCGCTCAAAGAGGTAAGGAACTGCATCCAGACGAAAACCGTCCACACCCATGTCAATCCAGTAGTCCAGCATATTAAATACTTCCTGCTGTACCTGGGGATTATCAAAATTAAGATCGGGCTGGTGGGAATAAAACCTATGCCAAAAGTAAGCTTTGGCTACAGGATCCCAGGTCCAATTCGAGGCCTCGAAATCCTGAAAAATAATTCGTACATCTTGGTACTGATCCTGACTATCGCTCCAAACGTAATATTCTCGTTCGGGCGAGCCAGGTTTTGCCTTGCGCGCTCGCTGAAACCAGGGATGCTGATCGGAGGTGTGGTTGATTACCAGTTCAGTAATCACCTTTAAGTTTCGTTTATGGGCTTCTTTTAGGAACTTCTTAAAGTCCTTAAGCTTACCGTAGGAAGGATTGATTGTGAAGTAGTCTTTAATGTCGTACCCATCATCCCGCAAGGGCGATGGATAAAACGGTAGAACCCAAACTGCCGTAACTCCCAGATCTTGTAGGTAATCTAGTTTTTCTAATAGTCCACCAAAGTCTCCAATTCCATCGCCATTGCTATCCCTAAATGCTTTGATATGTAGTTCGTAGATGATCGCATCTTTATACCAGTGAAGATTATCATCGAGTTTGGTTGAGTTGTTTGCCATGTATTTAGATAAAGAATAGGTAGCTGTTCGTCTCTTTAACGGATTAAGTATACTAATTTTTACTACTCGCTGCTAATCCTGAATCACTTTAAAAACGTGCGCCGGAATCTGATACGGGTTCAGTTCCACGAAATTCCACTCACCTTGCCACGTATAATGAGCTCCGCTAATTTGATCCTCTAACCGATAAGGTTTTTCAAAATTCATCCCCAGTTCATACATAGGCATTTTTAAATAAGCGCTCTGGGTATTGAAAGAGTCCATGTTTACCACCATGAACATGATATTACCGCTTTCCTCATCCTTCTTGGCGTAAGCTAGTATACTATCGTTTTGTACCTCGGCAAAAGTCACATTCCAAGTACTCTGTAAAGCCGGATTATCTTTCCTGACCTGATTTATGATAGTAATAATTTCTTTAATCCGAGTCTCCGCATTCCAGTCCCAGTGTTTTACCTCGTACTTTTCTGAATCAATGTACTCTTCTTTTCCAGGATAGGGATGATTGATTCCAAATTCGTATACTGGACCATATAAACCATAGTTAGAAGAAAGCGTTGCTGCCAGGATCAGTCGCATGATATGAGCCGATTCGCCACCGTGTACTAGGTCGGGAGTGAGAATATCAGGAGTGTTAGGCCAGAAGTTAGGACGGAAATAGTTGCGCATCGGGCCCTTAGCTAGTTCCAACATATACTCCCGCATCTCGTAGGGATTATTCCGCCAGGTGAAATACGTATACGATTGGGTAAAACCAGTCTTGGCTAACCATTCCATTACCCGCGGACGGGTAAAGGCTTCAGCCAGAAAAATAACTTCCGGATTTTCACTCCGAATCTCTTTGATACACCACTGCCAAAACTTAAATGATTTGGTATGGGGGTTATCCACCCGAAAAATTTTTATTCCCATACTAACCCAAAAAGCAATAACGCTTTTCAGCTCCATCCATAGATTCTGCCAGTCCTCGGTTTCAAAATTAATTGGGAGAATATCCTGATATTTTTTCGGAGGGTTTTCTGCGTACTGCACCGTACCATCGGGCCGCCACTTAAACCATTGCGGGTGCTCTTTCACGTAAGGGTGGTCGGGGGCACACTGAAAGGCAATATCTAGGGCTATTTCAATGTCAAGTTCACCCGCCTTCCACACAAAATCCTGAAAATCTTTCATAGTACCCAACTCAGGATGAATGTCCTTATGCCCACCTTCATCTGATCCGATAGCCCAACAGGAACCAGGGTCGCCAGGATTGGCGGATAATGCATTATTTAATCCTTTACGGTGCTTTTTTCCGATGGGATGAATGGGCGGTAAGTAGACTACATCAAATCCCATTTCAGCAACCCGGGGTAGTATTTTAGCCGCAGTCTGGAAATTACCGTGTTTACCTTCCTCTCGGGCAGTTGATCGGGGGAAAAACTCATACCAGGTACTAAAGAGCGCTTTTTTTCGCTCTACCTCAACATTAACCGTCTGATGATAGTGCGTAGCGTGGCTTCGATTCACACATTTAGTGGCCAACTGAGTAGCTTCATCACTCAGTGCTCGAGCAACGGCCACCTCAATATTTTCGGCCGAAGTATCCCGGAATGATTTTGCGTACTCCTTCAACTTTTTCTGGTCACTTCCTTGGCACTGTTTTGCCATTTTTTCTAGCATCTCAGCCCCGATAAGCATCTCTACCGAAATATCTTGCCCGGCTTCAAACTTCTTACGTAAACCGTACTGCCAAGAGGCATAATGATCAATATATGCTAAGATGGTGTACTCGTAAAAACCAGTAGATTTAGGAATAAATGTCCCCGTCCAGCGATCGTTCATGATCGGGTTCATGGGTACTTCCTGCCAGGTTTTATCCCCAACTTTTTTGAAAAGCAGTAATGCATATACCTTATCGTGGCTATCAGCAAAAATATCAGCGTAGACATCTACAGATTCACCTACAGTTCGCTTTACGGAAAAGTGATTATGATCTACCTGCGGCTCAACATTTTTTATAATCACCCGCTGCTGTCCAGCAATTCCGCTTAATGAGTTATCCGGCTTTTTAGATGATTTGGTTTTAGTAGTTTCTAGCGTTTGCATGGTGTCCATTTCGTTTCAACCGCGAAAGTAATAGTTTGTTGACCAATTTGCTGCTTTATCCCAATAATTGTTAGGTGTAGAAAAGTATCGTACTCGCTAAAACTCTTTTTCTCCGAATTCACTCTTGACAAACTTAGCTTTACTCAACTGCTGGTTTATACGGTAGCTAAAATTAAGCATGATTACGTCAACTTCGTACACATAATTTGTGGTAGTAAAGAATTCATTGCTACGCCAGGTAGTTATCCTTTGCTCGTTAGTGGGAAGTAATCCCAAATCCATATTTAGCCACTGAGCAGTAGCGGTTAGCTTACCGTCCAACCAGCTCTTCTGTAGGGTTAAGTTAGGAGACAGAAAACGCGAATCTTCACCCTGGGCTGTATTCCGATCCGAAAGATAATTTAGTGTCCATTGTAGTGTCCAACCCTGCGACAGTTTAAAGGTAGTATTCATATTCAGCGAGTAGATCCAGCTACTGGTATTAACAGGGCGATCATCAAAAGTACCGTCGATGGTGTAGCGATAAAGGTTACCACCGGCATAAAGTTGCCACCAGCTAGTTGGGTTCAAGTCTAATCCTGCTTCCAACCCAATAGATCTCCCCTGCCCTACATTGGAGTAGATACGGTTCAGGATGGAATCATTATAGACTGTATTTACTCGGTTTATCAGGTTTTGTACATTCCGGAAATAAGCAGTAGCGAACACCGAATGATTTTCAAAGTCCTTCACAAATCCCGCTTCAATCAGATCAATAAATTCCGGTCTTAATTCCGGGTCACCCTGTTCGAGAGTTTCCGAATGCTCCCTTTCGGGAAAAGGATTCATCTTAAACGTGGTAGTACGTTCCACTCTCCGACTGTAGGCAGCCTTTAATTGAAACTGATCAGTAAGCTGATATACTACATTGGCTGAAGGGTATAACTGGATGAAATCATAGTGATAGGTAGTATCCACAAATGCATTGATTAACAACAGATTACGATCCATTACTTCAACCCTTGATCCAATCGAGTAAGTTAACTTGTTCCACTGACTAGAGTACAGCCCGTACACTGAGTGAATCTGCCGGGTGAGGTCAACATTACTGGAAAATTCTGGTATCAGTTCGTAATCGTTTGTACCAATAGTCCGCTCCTCGTAAAAAAATTCACCGGTATGGTTCAGGTGCCGGAACTGATAACCGGTTTCCAAAGAGCAGACCCGGAATGGTAATACATAATCAGCCTGAAAGCGAATACCGTGCAGCGGGTTATTATTAGTATTGTACTGATCCTGAATAGTGTCCTGCAGACTTGGCCAGGATAGATTCAGGTTAGTAGTAGGTCCACCCAACATAGTGTATTCATAAAGAAGCGAGGTAGTTAACTTAGATTCATTAGCGAATGTATGCGCGTAGTCTAGGCTCCCAAGTAGAAAATCGCCCCGACGAATGCGGAGGTTTTCGTTGTAGTATATAGTACGGCTGAAGGTATCCATTTCAGGCAGATACACTTTATAGTTATTGTAGAGAATATCTGCCGTACGATCTTTAGAACGTTTTCCTGCGTAAAGTCCCAGACTAAATGCGTTTGCTTCATCGGGTGTATAGCCAACAGTGGCTCGGGCGGTGTAGGTTTGCTCATCAAAACTACGTTCACCATCGGAAGGAAAACGGGTCAGCGTATCATTAATAATGGTGTACACATCCCCTTCTCGTCTACCGGAAATATCGTAGCGTAAGTAGCTTGCTCCCAATGATATATCCCACCTGTTCTTACGATAGTTAAGGGTAAAGTCTGCACCATAGCGAGGGGCATTTTCAGCATTGTTGTAGTCCTGAATACTCGGTAATCCCACCTGAGTATTCACTAGCACGTAGAGGCCATCTGCTGCCCCCTTTCGGGTGATGATATTAATAATTCCCGCTTTTCCTTCAGGATCATATTTAGCTGAAGGGGCGGTTACAATTTCTACATCTTCAACGGCATTCGCCGGTAACTGACTGAGAATTAGCGTAGGATCGCTTTGAATAGGCTTGCCATTGAGGAGAATGGTGAAACCAGATGAACCTCGTACCGTCAGGGCTCCCGATGCATCAACAGCTACTGAGGGGACGTTTTGCAGTACGTCAGTAGCGGTGCCTCCGGTAGCAGACTGAAACTGAGCGGCGTTGTATACCTGCCGGTCTACTTTATGGTACACTGAAGCTCGTTGCCCGGACACGGAGATCTCTTCCAGTAGCTGATCGGTAGCGCGAATGGAAATTCCGCCCAGTTCTTTGCGTTCATTCGCCACTACGGAAAACGTAGATACGTACGAGGACTCGTAGCCCACGAACTGAACTTTCAGCAGATAGGTCCCGGGAGTTACATTCTCAACCATAAAGGTGCCATCCGCCAGCGTTACCGCTCCGGCCAGGATGGTAGAATCACGGGTCTGACAAAGGCCAACTGTGGCATATTCCAGGGGCTCTTCACTAATCTCATCGATTACCATCCCGGTTAAAACTGCCTGCTGAGCTGCTGCATAATTGCTAATTTGCAGCATTCCGGTTAAAGCAAATACCAAGGCTAAACGGTAAGGATTATTGAAGAGGATCAATAGAAAAAATGGTAAATGTGATAGAAACCTAGTCGGTTAACCAATTGAAAAAGTAACGGTTTAAGGTTGGCATAATATACTACCAATCCACTGAAATATCTAAGCATCTTCCCAATTACCAAATTTTATTTCTTTACAATTTGGTGATGGTTATTGTTTGTCTTGCCCGATAAAACTGTTCATCTTCGTAGGGGCAAGATTTAACTATATTACTTTCTTTATATCAATCTTTCTACAACCCTAGCTTACTATCTAACCAATGTCAAACGCTCCGGATTATCTAAATCCTGATTTACCCCCAGGACTTAAAACTGTAAAAATTAAGCTGATAGAAGCCACACCTAAAACCCTGGAGGGTTATGGTCAATTGGTAGATGACCCCAATCAGGTGAAAGTAGAAATTATTCGTTGGCCGGCACAGGGTTGGCGACCGGTGGATACCGATAGTGGGGATGAAGGCGGAATTACCGAGGGAACATTCATTTCCGAATGGAAAGGAGATATTTTATACGGTCGAAATTCGGCGGTTGGAGGACATTATATTTTAGGCTACGGAACCGATCCTACCGAAGCTCGGGCGAACCATCCGCAAGATCCGAAGCGACTTCTGCTCTGGCATGCAAACTACCATCCTGATGGTGGGCAAATGTTTTTTCCCCTGGAAAAGGCCCCATTTGTGGTGCCACTTGCCCTGCCGGGAGATGATGTGCAACCCGAAGATTTTGTTTGCTTCTGGCTTAAAGGTGATCAGGGCTTGTACATTCACCCTAATATTTGGCACGAGGGAGTATTTGCCATTAGCGGGCAACAGCGTTTTCTGGATCGGCAGGGGGCAGTACACGCTCGTGTATCCGTAGATTTCGCCCGTGAGTTTGGTTGCTTGCTAGAAGTTGATTTTTCGGTGGAAGGCGAGAGGTAGAAGTTGGAGGTCCGAAGACTGAAGTCGGAAGCCCAAAGTTGTGAAACAGTGACCAGTGACAAATAACTGTGGACAGTCGACCGTCAACTGTGGATCGGGCGCCGAGCGCTAATGACAAGGGACAACGGACAAATGACGAACTATCAATGATCAACGATCACGCTAAAATCCTTCCCAATTACGTAAGAAGTACCGCCACTACTTCCGCCGCCAATGCCAGTATAGCTGTTTCGATAAAACGAGCTCTGCTGGCTGCGTTGAGACAATTGCCAGAGATTAAGTTGAGCCGGGCCGCCTTCGTAGCCCACATTACCGGAGGCATCCATCCAGTAGCGACCGGGATTTACCACACCCAGCCACATTGTTAGGTTCCGAACATCCTGCGCGTGAAGCTCTAGGCCATTTAAAAAGACTCCGGTATTGCCATTGGCCGCGTCTACCGGTAGGTCTCCGCCGAGTTGGAGTCCGGGCATCACTACTCCTACAGTCGGCCCTCCTTCCATCCCCCATAATCCTGAATAACGGTCGTACCAGTAACGACCATCCAGAATACTGATATTGTAGCTAGACTCTAAAGCCTTCACTGTCTCAGAGCTAATCTTTTCCCGGTTAATAAAGACTGAACGTTTGCTTTGTCCATAGGAAGCGCTGGTCACCAAGAATGCGACTATTAACAATATGCATGATTTCATGGGCCTAATTTTTTGGTGAAAAGTAATAGGTTCAACGAAAGTATTTCTCTTTATCCTTTTGTTTCCACTGCCCCCACAAGTATCACCCAACCATAAAGATTACTTTTTGAATGCTTGAAATTCACAATTTGCATGAGTGCCTCTTCGGAATTGGGCTGTGATAAAATACTTTATTTTTCGCGGGCGATAACCTCCACATTATTAAACATATACAGATTGTCACTGAGTCTTACGTCCATACCACTTTCGGTGGTAACATTTTGAAGAATCACCTTCTCGGTTTTCACGTAAGGAAACTTCTCCTGGTAAGAACTATCAGTCATATCCGGGTTGAAATCGGTGAAAATAGCTGGGCCTTGGTAATTCTCGGGAGGATTAGAATCGTCGATATGGAGATTTTCAATGATGATCTTTTCGGGCATGTAGCAAGTGTAACCGAAATCATGCTGACCAGAATACGATCCACTGATAAGACTAACATTGCCCGGTCGCCCTCCGTGAGGTACGAATGTACAGTCTCGAATGTTAAATTCTCCCTGCCAGGTACTGCCATAATCGGAGCGAAGATTGACTAAGCTTCTACCGCGGATGGTACTATTTTCAATTGTTAGGGTACCAGTACCAATGGCATTAATTCCCATATGGCCCAGGGTGGAATTACGAATGGTAGCATTAGCTACTCCCATGTGGGCGTCGAAGCGGGAAAAAGTGCAATTGTCATACAGAAGGTTTTTGCAGTAATTAGACCCCAGAATCCCCCAATAGGTACGATCATCAATATCGTTGGTCTGACGGCAATTAATGAAAGATACGTTTAAAGCTCGGTTGACTGACAAATCATAAGAGCCCATAGAAACCGGTTTACCGGCTGCACCAATGGTACGATAGGTTTTATGTCCAGTCAGTACAGTATTTTGAACTGTCACGTACGCACAGTCGCGGATATTGAGGAAGCCGCCGTAGGGTGCACCGTGTTCTCCTTCGCCGGAGATGCGGTGTTCCAGGCCATCAACCAGAACGTTCGAGCGGCGAATTGCGATGTTTCGGCTGTAGTAGGTATACCTTGATTCCGCTTGATTGGCGATAGTGGTGAAACGCCCGCCAGTAATAGTCAATGTTTTTTCGTCTACCGGAAGGGCCATAATTTCAGTTATCTGATTGAAGTCCCAAATAATGGGAGCATCCGTATCCACCTGCCCGTTTTTGTCCACAACAAAAATATCCGTCTGCGGTGATCCGTTATTCTGATTTAGCCCGTATCGGATATAGCGCCTTACAGTAGAATCAGTGACAGTGACTATGCAGGTTCCGGGCAAGGAAACATCTATTTTTTCCTGATTTCTTCTAAGGGATGCGACGCCTTCAAGATGGAAGGGTTGCTGACTCGAGCTGACCATAAAAACCGATACGTTACGGTTCTCAACGTTGGTATCGTCAATAATAAATTCCGCCATACCAAAATCAGTATCGGTTCTAATAATCGCCGTACGGTCCTTTCCTCCGATGTAGTAGGTGGCTTCTTCATCGGCTTTCACCGCCAGTCCGTGCTGATTGGCGACAGCATGGGTGGATGCTATTGCATCAATATCATCGGTTTTACCATTACCTTTGGCCCCGAAATCACTGTACCGAATATATCCATCGGCTCTGAATTTTTGAATATCTCGGGGAGATACATTTATCAGCAACTTCCCGTCTTTCTTGGCACGTACCCTAGTTTTCTTCTTCTTGTTGGTGATTACTATATTTTCCGGAAGGTCTTGAGCTTGCCCCTGCCCTGCAATGAAAAGTAAAAATGAGAAAAACAGAAGGAATAGAAATTTCATCATGGTGGTTGTTGAATAGTAGGTAATGAATTAAAGCTCATCACAAACTGTCAATTTTCACCCATGAATGCAAAAAAACTTCTAAACAGACTATTTGCCACTGAAACTAGCCAGCCCCAATTATTGATAAACACAGGCATATTCTATCAGATGCCCTTGATAGCTTCCTGGATTGGTGTATCACCTTGATTAAATTCAATAACCCTTCCGATAGTATCGTCCTGCTTTAAGACTTCTACAATTAGAGAGGCTACATCCTCGCGAGGAACGCTTTTATTCGCGGCAGGATTAGTCGTGGTGATTTTTCCGGTTCCGGCATCATCCACTAGACGGCCCGGACGCATAATCGTATAGTCTAAGTCGGATGATTTTAGCACTCGGTCAGCATAGTGCTTAGCAATGTAGTAAGGTTTAATTCCGGAATCGTTCCAGGCCTCTCTTTTATCAGTGTTTAATGCACTAACCATCACGAAGCGCTTTACTCCGGCTTGTTCAGCCGCATCCATCGCCTTTACTGCCCCATCTAAATCTATCGCTAACGTTTTATCGTAGCCCGTTTTCCCTCCAGAACCTGCCGTAAAGATGATTGCATCCGTACTCACCATCGCATTGAATATCACATCTATTGAATCTTCTAGGCTGATAATCTTATATTCAACCCCTAATTTTTCGAAAAAGTCTTTTTGATCCTCGCTTCTGAATAAAGCTACTGGCGAAAACTCAGTATCATCATTAAGTTTTTCGGTTAATAGTCGACCGATCTTTCCACTTGCTCCTATTATCAGTACCTTTTTCACCTTTCTTAGTTATTTGATTATTGGGTTTACTCTATTAATGAAACAAACCACAATTTGTTCGAGAAATACGATGGAGGTTAGATATCTGCAATAATTTCCGCAACACGATCCATCTCTACCAGCGTGTTAAAGTAATGGGGCGATAACCGGATAGTCCCGTCTATCTCCTTCTTTTTATAATCGATCACCCCCCACTCTCGGTTGCTAACGCTGAAAAAGACATTATTCTGCTCTAGTTTCTCCTTTATTGTCTGAAGTGACAGTCCTTCCTTTCGGAACGTTAGAATGTTGCACTTTTTAGATCCCTGATCGTACTGCGTTACTTCCGAAATATTTGAAAGATTATCCCGCAAGCGATTCATGAGTATTTGGTTTTGGGTCTCAATATTTTTCATGCCTAGCTCATTGGCGTATCTGAAGGCTTCGGTCAATCCTACCACCAAAGCGTAGGGCTTTTCCCAAGTTTCAAAGCGCTGGGCTGTTGGCAGCACATCGTAGTGATTCTCATCTTTCCAAATGGCTCCACCTCCGTCTATCATTAGGGGAGCGTAGCCTTCATTCAGCATACGGTCCGATACATACAGAAAACCGGTGCCCCTCGGCCCCCGAAGAAATTTTCTTCCGGTCACCGACAAAAAATCACACTTCAACTCGCTCACCCGCACATCAAACTGACCTACCGATTGGCAAGCATCTACCAGATAGATAATTTCTTCTCGTTGACAGATTTCACCAACAGCCTCCGCATTTTGCACCAGGCCGGAATTGGTGGGCACGTGAGATACCGCTACTAATTTGGGATGATACATCTCAACAAGTCGCTCAAAATCTGCAGTATCCAGATCGCCATTTTCAAGATTCTTCATTCGAAAGACTTGAATCCCAAACCGCTTTTTTATGGAAATGAACTGTATCTGATTTGAAGCATAATCATCATCAGTCGTAATAATTACGTCATCAGGCTTAAAATCTATGGAAGTTAGTGCTTTGATGTAAGCATCAGTGGCATCGTGGGTAAAAGCAATATTATGCGGATTTTCGCCTATCAGTTTAGCCGCTTGTTGATAAAAGTCCGCAATTTCTTCTAATCTAGAGTCGGCTAAATAGTACCCACCTATTTCCTGCTCTTTCTGTAGATAATTATTGATTTTCTCAACCACTGATGAGGGCATCAAGGATGAGCCAGCACTGTTTAGAAAGATTTTATTTCCGTAGTACGGAATATCCTCTCGGATGTAGTCAATGTTCATTGATGTGTTATTGATTAATAGTAGGAGGCCTTCGGTGCTGAGTTCCTTGCTCGTAAGCGTAGGTAAGCTTAATCAATGTGCCTTCCGAGTACATTCTTCCTAAAAATTGTAGTCCGGCTGGAAGATTATTACTGCCAAAGCCCATGGGAACGGTAAACGCCGGTTGCCCGGTATGGGGAGAAATTATCTGACTATTATCTCCTTTATATTCCTCTCTAAAGAAGTCGATTCTAGCCGGTTTATTATGCCAGGAGGGATAAACGATAGCGTCGAGTTGTAACGAATCCATTATCCCTTCAATCGCCTCCCGAAATGCAATCCGCCTTACATCCGAGTAGGCATCCAAACATTCAATCTCCAAGTTTTCCCATCGGCCAGAGTTTTCCGCTAAAGTTGCTAATCTACCCGCCGCGTGCTCAGACTTAGTACCTACCCTGATAATGTCTTCCAACGTTCGTATGGTATCACTCCGGACGTATTTTGCCAAATAAGCTTCCACATCTTTTCTAAAATCAGCGCACCACTGATTCTCTTTGAGACTATCAAAGCCGGGTATTTCTACGGAGTCAGTCACCTGCGCTCCTAAGGAATCTAAATCTTTGAGTGCTTTATTAAAGAGTTCATTAATTTCGGGTTCCGGATCATCATCCCGAATATTTCTCAATACTCCAATTCTAGCCCCAACCAAGCCATCCTCAACCAGAAATTGACTGTAGCTATCCGGGATCTTATCTTCGGAATACTGGGTGATAGGATCTTCCGGATCGTATCCGGCGATGACTTCCAGCACCTTAGCGGCATCTTCCACAGTCCGACACATTGGCCCTACTACATCGTTTCGGAGGTAGAGCGGAACAATGGCACTTCGGCTGATCAGGCCTAAGGTTGTCCGAAAACCCACTAAAGCACAGTGGGAAGATGGTCCGCGGATAGAATTACCGGTATCAGTGCCTAGCCCGATCACTCCTAAGTTCGCCGCAATGGAAGCTGCCGTTCCCCCGCTAGACCCAGCCGGAACATACCCCGGATTGTAGGGATTGCGAGTGGTTCCGGCGGTAGAACTTTCACTATGCATAGGACTGAAGGCCCATTCCGCCATATTGGATTTGGCGATAATAATCGCTCCGGCATCAACTAGCTTTTGAATGATAAAGGCGTCCTCATCCGGCACATAGTCTTTCAGTGCTAAGGCCCCGGCGGTAGTGGGCATGCCCTTGGTGTTGATATTATCTTTGACAATCAGTGGAATTCCGTGCAGCGGCCGCAACACATTAGTTCTTTGATACTCCTCATCTAGCGCTTGGGCTATTGCTACCGCATCCGGATTAATGAATGTCAGTGAGTTGATTTTTTTATCGACTTGCTCAATTCTGGCTAGATAAGCTTCCACTAGTTGCTGACAGTCAAACTCTCCTGCTTCGTAGGCCTGGTGAATATCGCTGATCGTCAGTTCAGTTAAGTCTATAGGTTGGGAGGGCTCAGGTGATTGACATCCGAGAACTCCGATTGCAAAAGCTAGTAGTAAGGCTGGTAGTTGGTACATGCCTCAAATTAACAGAAATACCATCAGTATGCCCTAAAAGAAACTTGCTTTCTTTTATTGCCTTCTCTTTTCTGATGATCAATTTCAGTTCAGCCCAATTACTCTCCAGATTCGGGAAAAATAATGGTACGGTTACCAGTGATGATTACCCGATGCTCCAAGTGACTACGAACTGCTCGAGTGAGCACGGTACGTTCAATATCAGCTCCAATACTGGCCAAAGTTTTGGGCGAGTAGGCGTGCGAGACCCGTTCCACATCTTGCTCGATGATCGGGCCTTCGTCCAAATCATTGGTAGCGTAGTGGGCAGTAGCCCCAATCATCTTCACCCCTCGTTCGTAGGCCCGTCGGTAAGGATTTGCTCCTTTAAATGCGGGCAAAAAAGCATGGTGAATATTGATGATCTTCCCCGGATATTGGCTGATAAAATCGGAGGTAAGTATTTGCATATAACGAGCCAGCACAACCAGATCGATATGGTGGCGTTGGAGCAACGCCAGAATTTGCTGTTCCTGTTCAACCTTGTTACCATCCTTGATTGGTAGGCAATAATAAGGTACCCGGAATTGGTCAGCTAGGTACTCCATGTCAGGATGATTAGAAATAATCAGGGGAATATTGGTTTGAATTTTTCCCTGACTTTGCCGTTCCAGTAGATCGAACAGACAGTGGCTGGTTTTGGACACCAAAATGGCAGTATTGGCAATATCCGATTGGTAATGCACCGACCAGGTGAAATCTAACTTATCCGCTAGCTCCGCAAACCGCTGAGAAAGCTCCTTGCGAGTAAGCGGCACCCCCTGCCCATCTAGCTTAATTCGCATAAAGTACTGATGCTGAATTTCGTCGGTGAACTGCTGACAGGAAAGAATATTATAATCAAGCTCAGAGAAAAAGGAACTGATCTTAGCGATAAGTCCCTTTTGATCGGGACACTGGATAAGAAAGACGATGGATGGGTCAGTCATAGCACATTCCGATTAGGTCTCTCCCCAAGCAGCTCAAATTTTTCCTGATGCTTGTCAAAAACTATAATTAATTCTTTTTCAAGCCTCTTCCAATCTTTTTATTCTTAAACTCTCTGTCTTCAACGGCTGTTTCCCCGTTGATCACCTCGGGATGAATTCCCCTCCAAATATAGTTTCTCCGTTAATACCTGTATCCGTTGTGATTAACTCCCCTCTTGACCTGTTCTACACACTCCCTTGGGAAATGATTATGCCATATTCGGAGCTACCAGCCTAGTACAGCTGAATAGATTAGCTATGATAGTAGAAAAGACTAGAAGCCTGAAAATAGAAGAAAAAGCATAAAATAGGTGCTAAAATCAGTTAGTTACTAAATTGGTAGTAATTGTGGCTTTTTTCGCCCGATGTTGCAATCGTAAATCGCGGAACCCTTGTTGTATCCGTCGCGTAATAGGCCCTATTTCTTGATCAGGATACAGTTGCTGTTGATCTGCGTACTTAACCGAAGCAACTAACGTAGTGGTACCTGTGAGAAAAATTTCATCAACAGTGGCTAAGTCTGTCAACGGAACTGCTTCTTCTTTTACATCAACCCCCAAATCATGACACAATTTGATAGTAAGTTGACGGGTTATTCCATTCAGCACATGTTCATTGGCCGGATGAGTATAAACCGCTCCGTTTTTCACAAAAAATACATTGCAGTGGGATGCTTCGGTAAAGTAGCCATCTCGTACCAACAGTGCCTCGTAGGCATCGGAAATGATAGCTTCGTCGTTAGCCATAACGTTACCGAGCAAAGAAATCATCTTTATATCGCAGCGCGACCAGCGGTAATCAGGCCGGACAATTACAGATAGTTGATTTTCGTTGATGTCAGGTAAAACCCGAGGTAAGGCATACATCATCAGGCTGGGTTCTGCATCCGTTGGAAAAGCATGTTGACGAGGAGCGATACCGCGGGTAATCTGGATATAAAGTAGACAGTCCTGATTTACTAAATCAGCCGCATCAAGCAAATTTTCAATCTTAGCGGGTAATATATCTACATCAAAATCAATACTGATTTTAGCCAAGCTTTGAGCTAGACGCTGAAAATGTAAATGTTGGTAAAAGAAGCTACCCCCGGTTTGTGTCATCACTTCGTAAACACCATCACCAAACAGAAAACCCCGGTCAAAAACCGATATCTTTGCGTCTTCGGCTGTTAGGATTTCACCATTCAAATACACTTTTGCTGGATATTTTGCCATAATAAATTAATAAACTGTCTTAGAGATTAAATTAACAAGATCAATAGCGCGCACTAGTATAAGTTCCTCGCCGATAAATATATTAATCTTCGGCTGTAAGGTAGAATTACCGAGAAATATTTTGAAAATTATCGCCAAACGTTACCACTCCCTTATTAAATCTGGTCTCCCCTACTGTATGCGTTAACACTAAAATTGCTTAATGCATGTAGTATGAAATAAATTTTAGAATATTTATTCCAAAAAAGCAACCCTATTTTGGAATGATCGTTCTATCAATCAGTTTTCACATACTAAATCAATAAATACCATGGGAAATTTAACTGGAAAAGTAGCCGTAGTAACCGGCGGAAACAGCGGAATCGGCTACGCTACCGCGCAACGTTTTGTCAACGATGGCGCCCAAGTGATCATTACAGGTCGCTCGGCTGAAAAAGTAGAACAAGCCTCGAGAGAATTAGGGGTACAAGGATTTGTGGCGGACGTCAGCGATTTGTCCGCGCTAAATCGTCTAGTAGAACAAGTACAATCTGCGGTAAGTAAGGTCGACGTTTTGTTCGTAAATGCTGGCGTCTTCTTCCCCACCCCGGTCGGACAGGTTTCGGAAGAACTCTTCGATACCCAAATGAACATCAACTTTAAAGGTGCAGTTTTTACGGTAGAAAAGTTCTTACCTATCTTAAATGAAGGGGCTTCAGTAATCAATCTATCCTCAATCAATGCGTATACAGGTATGGCAAATACAGCGGTTTATGCCGCCTCTAAAGCAGCCATGAATTCTTACACCCGTACCGCTGCTACCGAACTAGCCTCTCGCAAGATCCGAGTCAATGCTGTAAACCCCGGCCCGGTAGAAACTCCCATTTTTAGCAAAACCGGTTTATCGGAAGAACAACTCAGTGGTTTTGCGCAGTCAGTTCAGGGAAAAGTACTAATGCATCGTTTCGGTAAGCCGGAAGAAGTCGCAAATTTAGTCAGTTTCTTGGCTTCCGAAGAAGCTTCTTTTATCACCGGTAGCGAGTTCAACGTTGATGGAGGAATGACTATTTTGGATTAAAAAGATGGCCATCTGTTCCTCTATCAGAATAAATGGAATGAAAATGTTCTAATTTGAATTATTAAAGGGATAGAGTTTCTATCCCTTTTTTACTATGGCACGTCCCCGAAAATTTGACGAAAATGAAGTCTTAGACCGCGCTTTGAGCGTCTTTTGGGAAAAAGGTTATCACGCTACTTCCTATGAGGACTTGGTAGAACGAATGGGTATTAACCGGGCTAGTATGTACAATACCTTTGGTGACAAACATCAGTTGTTCACTTTGGCACTTCAACGCTACCGGCAAAAGAGCCAGGAAAATTTTGCTCACTGGAAAGACGACCACCGTACTATTCAGGAAACCATCAGGATGATTCTTGACGAAGCAGTACAGGAAAGTCTTACCGACCCCCAACGGAAAGGATGCATGGTGGTGAATGCCACTACCGAACTCGGTAATTGCGACCAGGACTTAGCTGCTATTGTTCGGGAAAATCAAACTCAAGTAGAATCTATACTGACCAAACTCTTTGAGGCTGCTCAAAAAAAGGATGAGATCAGTTCCGATCTTAACCCCCAGGCGTTGGCCCGCTTCTACTACAATACCTTTAGTGGACTTCGGGTGATGGCTCGGGCAAACCCGGATGCTGAAACCTACCAGGATGTGGTTGATGTAGCTCTTCAGGTTATCAGTTAAAAGTTTTATCGATTTAGTTGGTAATAGTGTGGTTTATCTTTTACTTTTTGCCAACTATTTACCCTACATACTTTTAAACTGATGACTAAAATACTTGTATCCTATACCCTGCCTGAAGAAGGGTTAAAACCACTTAAAGACAATTTTGATCTTGTTCTTCCTACTGAAAAAAAGAAGTTTAGTCGGGAGGAAATTCTGGAGAAAATAGCAGACGTAGACGGTTTTATGGCAGTGAACGTTGCGGTTGACTCCGAGATAATGGATGCTGCTTCCAACCTTAAAATTATTGCTAACTATGGGGTTGGTTACGATAACATTGACGTTGAGTACGCTACCCAGCGTGGTATCGTTGTTACTAACACCCCTACCGCCGTTACCGAGGCCACGGCTGAGACTGCTTTTGGGCTTATGCTTTCTCTGATGAGAAATATTACCTATTGTGATCGTAAGCTCCGAGCCGGGGAAGATGATTTTGTTTGGGGAATGCTACAGCAACATACCGGTCATTCCCTTTACGGAAAAACGTTAGGCATTATTGGCTTGGGCCGTATTGGTCGGGCTGTGGCGCGTCGAGCCGTTACCTTCGGGATGAATATGCTGTATTACCAGCGGAACCGACTGTTTGATTACTTCGAGCGGGAAGTAAGCGCAACGTATGCCTCACTTCATGATCTTCTAGCCCAATCCGATGTAGTAAGCCTGCACATACCATTAAATGATAGCACTCGGCATTTGCTAGGTGCTGATGAGTTGGCAAAAATGAAGTCATCAGCCTATCTGATCAATACCGCCCGAGGACCTGAAGTGGATGAACAAGCGTTGATTCGTCAGT
>CAKZYJ010000099.1 GCA_937884755.1 uncultured Flammeovirgaceae bacterium | reverse complement strand
CGATGTTTACACCAGTTTCCTGATCTTTGTTTTCAGTAGAAATGCTCTCTAGCGCAGATACCGCTCGAACCAGAGCTACTCCACCACCGGCAACAACTCCTTCTTCTACCGCAGCGCGAGTAGCATGAAGCGCATCGTCAACGCGGTCTTTCTTCTCTTTCATTTCTACTTCAGTAGCCGCACCAATGTACAGGATAGCTACTCCGCCAGAAAGCTTGGCTAAGCGCTCTTGCAATTTCTCGCGGTCGTAATCAGAAGTAGTGGTTTCAATCTGAGATTTGATCTGACCTACGCGAGCTGTGATTTGATCTTTCTCACCAGCACCGTTTACAATAGTGGTGTTATCTTTATCAATGTTGATCTTCTCCGCAGTTCCTAGGTAATCTAAAGTAGCGTTCTCTAGCTTGTAACCACGCTCTTCAGAAATTACAGTACCACCAGTCAGGATAGCAATGTCTTCTAACATAGCTTTACGACGGTCGCCAAAGCCAGGGGCTTTTACGGCAGCAATCTTCAGTGATCCGCGGATTTTGTTTACTACCAACGTAGCTAAGGCTTCGCCTTCTACATCTTCAGCGATAATTAACAGAGGTTTGCCAGTTTGAGCAACACCTTCCAGTACCGGAAGTAATTCTTTCATCGCTGAGATCTTTTTGTCGTAGATCAGGATGTAAGGGTTGTCCAACTCAGCCTCCATTCGCTCGGTGTTGGTTACGAAGTAAGGAGAAAGGTAACCACGGTCAAACTGCATACCTTCTACTAGCTTCACCTCAGTTTCGGTACCTTTAGCTTCTTCAACGGTGATTACACCATCTTTACCAACTTTTTCCATGGCATTGGCGATCATCTGGCCAATTTCTTGGTCGTTGTTAGCGGAGATAGAAGCAACCTGAGTAATTTCGTTAGAGCTGTCAATGGTTTTAGACTGGCTGCTAAGAGCTTCCACTACTACATCAACCGCTTTGTCAATGCCTCGCTTCAGATCCATTGGGTTAGCACCAGCGGCCACGTTCTTGATACCGTGGGCAAAAATAGCCTGGGCTAGTACGGTAGCGGTAGTAGTACCATCACCCGCACTATCGGCGGTTTTGGAAGCAACCTCTTTTACTAGCTGGGCACCCATGTTCTCAATAGCGTCCTTCAGTTCAATCTCTTTCGCTACTGATACACCGTCTTTGGTTACGGTAGGAGCTCCAAATTTCTTATCAATTACTACATTACGTCCCTTAGGTCCTAAGGTAACTTTTACCGCATTCGCTAGAGTATCTACTCCTTTTTTTACGCGATCGCGAGCTTTGGTGTCAAAAAATATTTCTTTAGCCATAATAAATTAGGTTTTAAAATTTTAAGGGTTAGTTGAATTAGACAATTGCAAAAATGTCAGACTCTCGCATGATTAAGTAGTCTTTGCCCTCTACTGTGATTTCGGTGCCAGCGTACTTTCCGTAAAGAACACTGTCGCCTACTTTTACGGTAAGAGGCTCGTCTTTTTTTCCGGATCCAACGGCTACGATTGATCCCTTTTGAGGCTTCTCTTTAGCGGTATCGGGAATAATAATACCGGAAGCAGTTTTTTCTTCAGCTGCCGCAGGTTCTACTAGAACGCGGTCAGCTAATGGTGTGATGTTCACTTGTGACATGTTTGTAAACGGTTTTGATTAGGTATAACCATGTTTCAAAATAAAGCTGCAAATGATGCAGTTAGGCGGCGACCCACCCGGCAAGCATAATACAGTTCTTATGCCAAGCGTTTTATTAATAAAATAAGTTCAGCTAAACTGCCAAAATTGCAGATTTACTAATTTTCTTACGAGTGTCATTAATACTGTCACTGACAAAGTTGCACAGTTGCTTCCTTAGTCACGAATCTCTATATTTTGATTCTGAACCCTAAACGTCGCTTATGGACAAACTTGATCAAGACTGGCTCACCCGTGATTTGGTGGATTTTGAGTACAAAAAGTACGTACTCTTGGCCTACATGCAGAACATTAAAAGCAAATTCACTGACCGGGAGCTGTACCCGTTTATGTCCGACTTAGTATTCCACTATAATAACTTGCTTTCCCTGCAAAAGAATAAGCAGCTCATCTACGAGAATTTCCCAAAAGAGGTATCACGAGCAGATTTTGAAAAACTGAAAATTCATTATCGGAAAATTATCCAGGATAATGAGCTGATGAGTACCATTGAGGACATTGTCAATTTTGCGTTACCTCATTTCAAGGAACGAGTAACCGAAGGGGCTGAAATTTATGAGGACATCGCCCAGCGAATTAGCATAGAACCGGTAGGAATTACCCCACTGTATAAAAATGAGGGTTACTTACTGCTAACAGGATCAAAAAATGCGGTATATATTTACCATTACAAAATCACAGTATTTCATCAGGCCGACGAAGCTTTCCGAGCGATTAGGACCCAGCAGCTAGATACGGTTACCTGGAGCTTATCCAATTCGTTTGAGCAGATTAAAAGAAATCTGATAACGACCCGTCAGGATTTACCTAATCCGGCAACGTATCTGGCTATTTCGCAGCAGGTTTATCCGATAGAGCCTACTTTGCTTCCTATTGCCAAGCGGATGCTGATACAGCATATTGGCAAAGCAGCATAAAAAAACCGATCACCGCGTACCAGCGATAATCGGTTTCTATCTTCAATACTTTTGCAGGTTATTCTTACTCTACCGAGTCAGGCTCAGCTAATCCATCCAGATCGGAAGAAGTAGTATCAGCACCAGTAGGGAGGTCAGTATTCAGACTGGGAGGGGCAATACGATCCTGGGCGCTTTCAATGTTGGGGCTGGTAAATCCGGTATCTGGAGTCTGCCCATCTAGCAGGAGGCTAGACGTTAAAGTAAGCACCATCAATGTAATGGCCAGCACCCAGGTAGCTTTTTCAAGAAAATCAGCGGTTCTTTTCACTCCAATCATTTGGGTAGATGAACCGGAACCACCAAACTGGCTAGATAAGCCACCGCCCTTAGAATTCTGCGCTAGCACCACCAAAACCAGCAAAACCGCTATAACAATGGTGAGAGTAATAACGAATGTAAACATTTATCCTTCTTTTAAATGGTCTATTTTTTCCGCAAAGTACGCCTTTTTCTCAGGATTTTTCAACATCAGTTGCTGGTAGATTTCGATAGCTTTTCCTCGTTTACCTTGCCTTAGCATGATTTCAGCCAGATTTTCGGTTACCAATTCATCGTTATAGGTTGAACTTCCTTCTGACAAATCTTCCGATTCAACATCGTCCTGTAGTAAGACAGGACGGAAACGATCTACCGGACTGGTATCAGAATTCACAAACTTGTTAATAAGTTCATTTTGCTTCTGCTGATGTATGCCTAACCGTTCGGAAGATACCGGCTCAACACCGTGCAGATAGTCCAGGAGCAGGGGAGAATGAGCCGAAACATTACTTTGAACCGCGTTAGAAGGGACTTCAGTCGGCTCCGCTATTTTTTTTTTATCCTCTTCTTCAGCTTGAGACTCTTCTTTGGCTTTCCGTAACCGCCGTAGGTTTTCCTCCAACTCTCGGTAAACCATTTCCTCTTCTTCGTCGTGGTTAGCTACTCCCGAGCTAAAATCCTCCGTAGTTTCGGACTCAACCGGAGCTTCTTCAACCTCAGTAGTAGTTTCTTCCGATGCAGCAGTGGTCTCTTCAGACTCAATAGTAGTTTGGTCTGTAGAAGTAGTAACTTCTTCTGATATTAAATCAGGTTCTTTGGTTTCTTCCGCAATGCTAGTTTCCACATTGGATGCTTCCACATCGGATGTTGCCATATCAGAAAGATTTGATATTGTCTCCGGAGATTCCTCTAGGGTTTCGATAACGGTGTTCTCTGGGTTGCTTTCCTCGGCCACCAGCGGTTCAACTGTCGCAGAGGCATCTTCCGCTGCTTCGGCGATCGTATCACTTACTGATTCTTGCCAGTCAATACGAACATCCTCGTAAAATACTTTCCTTAAATGACGACGGTCAGGAGCGTAAATGGCAGCGTCGCCCAAACTATCGTAGGCATCGGAAGCCTGCTGATCGTGTTTTGCTTTAGCTACCAAAGTGCGGGCTAGCTGAAAATAGGGATACTCAGCTATTGCTTTCTCCAGTGTTTCCTGATCTTCGGCTGTAATATTTTTAGGGCTGGCCAAAACCCGAAGTACGGTACGAGGCAGGATTTCCATAATGTTGGTTAGTTAAAAAACAATATACAGTTGATAATAACTGACAGGAAATTAGTGGCCGCTGCGCGGTCACGATAACCTTCTATCATTCAACAATTGAGTAGTCAACTATCGAACCAACGAAGCTGACAAATGTCCTAAGGCTATTACTCGCTGTGTAATGTCTTGCTCAATTGTCACCAATTAGCAACTGTAGCGGCAAAAATATCAAAAATAATCTGATCAAAAATTTCTTCGATCAATTCTTCTTCCACCGAGGAAGGGTCACGATCAGAATCAAAATCGGCAAAAAAGGTAAAAGTTTTATTTTCGAAATTGAATTCGTCGTTGTACGTATTGATATACGAAGCTGAAACTGCGATGTTTAGCCGGATCAAACCAGCCACATCAGCCACCTCATTACTACCCGATGCCCGGGGAGCCACTGGTACAAATTCGTAACGGGTAATAGAGCCTTCTATTAGCAAATCACCGTTTTCGGGCACCAGGGCCAGATTGGTGTTAGCTTGATAATAATCCCGGATTTCTTCGGTAAACACTTGACTCATGTTAGGCGGCCCACCGCTGGCATCGTTAAAAAAATTATCGATGCTTATCGTCTTTACATCTGGTCCCAAAGAAGCTCCCGTAAACGAGTATACCCCGCAACCGGAGAGGCTTCCCAACAGCAGCAGACTGAGAATAGTCCACAGTTTGTGGTAGAGGTCGGACCGCCGAGCGGTACAAGATAAAGGGTTAAGGGCTGAATGTAGATAGTTAAAAATTAACTGATTACTACTCTTAGTTAATGTCCTACCTTGTACCCTCAACCATAAACCATATACCATATTATTCGTCAATCTCATACTGTTTTATCTTACGGTAGAGGGTTCGTTCGGAGATCCCCAAATCCTGGGCTGCGTATTTCCGCTTTTGTCTGTGTCGATTCAGTGCTTTAATGATTAATTCTCGCTCCTTATTCTCTAGTGAGAGATCATCGTTTTCTTCTGACTCAGGAGAAATATCCTCAATGTTGGAATAATCTACTACGGGGCTTTCTTCTCTTTTTTTAGCGTTGCCGTTAATCAGTAATTCCGGTGATATCGCTTCTTCAAAATCCCGACTAGGGGAAAACGGACCGGGAACCGATGACTGGTTGCTGTACCCACCGTATTCGCGAGTGCCCCGTAAATCACTATGCACACCATTGAATAAATCCTGATGCTCCCGTATAACGCGCGAATCGAGGTTTTCGTCTTGCAGCATACGCAACACCAGCTTTTTTAGCTCATTCAGATCGTGTCGCATCTCGAACAGTACTTTGTACAATAAATCGCGTTCACTAAAACTTTCCTGACCCTGACCCTGCTGATACAGAGCGGGCAACGAAGATTGGGGTGGCGGCAAAAAGCTGCGTAAAATGGTAGCGCTAATTTCTCGTTCGTCGGTCAACAACGACATACGCTCTACTATATTTTTAAGCTCCCGGATGTTTCCGGGAAAGCGATATTCCGTCAACACAGCAATGGCATCGGGAAGCAGCTGAACAGGCTTGGTGCGGTTTCGTTCAGCAAAATCGGTAGCAAACTTTCGGAAAAGCAACGCAATATCGTCACCCCGTTCCCGCAGCGGCGGCACGTAAATAGGTACCGAATTGAGGCGGTAGTAAAGATCTTCCCGGAATTTTCCGTTCTGTACTGCTTCCAGTAAATTCACATTAGTAGCTGCCACCACCCGTACGTCGGTCTTTTGTACTTTGGATGAACCCACGCGGATAAACTCACCGTACTCCAGTACGCGCAACAAGCGCGACTGCGTCCCCAACGGCATTTCGCCAATCTCGTCTAAGAAAATAGTTCCACCGTTGGTTACCTCAAAGTATCCTTTACGGGCTTCCTGCGCACCAGTGAAAGCACCCTTTTCGTGGCCGAATAGTTCGGAGTCGATGGTACCTTCGGGGATAGCACCACAATTGATGGCAATAAATTTACCGTGCTTACGGGCACTCAAATGGTGGATTATTTTAGAAAATGACTCTTTACCGCTACCGCTTTCTCCGGTAATTAACACCGTCATATCGGTAGGCGCCACTTGGGCGGCCACAGTGAGGGCGTAGTTCAAGCGTTGGGAATTACCAATAATTCCAAATCGCTGCTTAATGCTTCTAAGTTCTGATTGATCTAACATAAAAAAATGTGTGCTGACTATTCTACTATTTCGCCTAACAGCGTGGCGGCAGTACAGTCATGTACCTGTACTTTCACGTACTGACCCTTATGATAATGCTTTTTAGGAAATACAATTACTTTATTAGCACTGTTTCTTCCCTGAAGATCGTCATCAGATCGTTTGGAAAACCCTTCAACCAGCACCTTAAAAGTTTTGCCTACATCACGCTGGTTTCGCTTCAAAGAAATAGCCTGTTGCTTTTCAATAATTTCCCGCAGTCTGCGCTTTTTCACATCGAGTGGAATATTGTCTTCGTACTTTCGAGCCGCCAGCGTTCCGGGTCGTTCGGAGTAGTAGAACATGTAGGAAAAATCGTACTGTACGTAGTCCATCAGGGTCAGCGTTTCCTGATGTTCTTCTTCGGTTTCAGTACTAAAGCCGGCAATCATATCCGATGAAATACCACAATCTTCTCCCAGGATACGCCGGATAGCATCTACGCGATCGATATACCACTCACGAGAATAAGTACGGTTCATCAACTCTAACACTCGGGTGTTGCCACTTTGGGCCGGAAGATGGATGTACTTACAAATATTTTCGTATCGCTTCATGGTGTGCAGCACCTCATCGGTAATATCTTTGGGGTGCGAAGTGGAGAAGCGGATCCGCAGATCAGGATGTACTTGAGCCACCATTTCTAGCAGGTTAGCAAAGTTTACAATGTCAGTTTCTCTCGCCCGCTCACTCTGCGCTTTTCCCTTCAGTTCGCTATTGCTCGACCATTTATAGGAGTCTACGTTTTGGCCCAGCAGCGTTACTTCTCGATAACCTCTATCAAACAGATCCTGTGCTTCGCGAACGATAGAATGGGGATCGCGGCTTCGTTCGCGCCCCCGGGTGAAGGGCACTACGCAAAACGAGCACATATTGTCACAGCCCCGCATAATAGAGATGAAAGCAGTAACCCCATTAGAATTGAGGCGCACCGGATTTATGTCGGCGTAGGTTTCCTCCCGCGAGAGGAAGGTATTGACTGACTTAGTACCTTCATCAACCTGCTGCACCAGATTGGGCAGGTCGCGATAGGCATCTGGCCCGGCAACCAAATCTACAATTTGCTCTTCTTCTAGAAGTTGACTCTTTAGGCGTTCTGCCATACAGCCCAATACCCCCACCAAAAGTTCGGGCTTTTCCTCTTTTAAGGTATTAAACTGTCCTAGACGCTTGCGTACCGTTTGCTCAGCTTTTTCGCGAATAGAGCAAGTGTTTAAGAAGATAACGTCAGCCTTCTCAAAGCTATCGGTAGTATCAAAGCCTTCCTTCTGCATGATAGACGTCACGATCTCGCTATCTGAGAAATTCATCTGGCAGCCGTAGCTTTCAATGTATAATTTACGGGCTTTTCCGGTGTTTTGCTCTGCCGTAGTTTTTACGGAACACTGATCCTCCTGCTTATTTTCAGGGGTTAGAATATCCAACGCTTCAATAATCTGGCTCATACTGATAAGATCTAATCTGATTAGGGCTGCAAATTTAGAAAAACTCTTCGAAAGTAATGACAGAATGTCAGTGTATTTGGTTCAAATAATAAGTGGGCGAGCTAACCGTTAAAAAAAATACCGAATCATGGATATTTCCTACATCTTTTGTATTTTTGGTTAGATGTATTTTTTTGAATAAAAGGGGTGAAATATTGAAAGTATCGCAGATTCTCTTCTATCTATCCTTAGAAATGGTCGAAAAATTGGGTTTTTTGAAAAAATATTCCTTCCAAAATTTGCAAATCTGACTTATTTCTTATTTCTTTCTTGCTTTATTTATCTTTATTATAGAAAAAACCATACGTTTATTTTAATTCTACCGAAATGAAAAAACTTGTTTTAGCTTCTTTCTTCCTATGTGCGATGTTTGTCAAGCCTGTGTTTGCTCAGGATGAAGTAACTAACGAAGAACTTTACAAATACGCTGTAGTTCAGGAGACGTTAGATTTGTTCCAATCTGAATTATCTGCTCAGGTAACTGAATATGTTGAAGCGCAAGCTCCTGAAATCAAAAATCGTTACAATGCTTTAGCCGGTGGTGAAGCCCCTGCTAATGATTCAGAAAAATCTTTTATTGACGGAGTGAATAGTATGAAGAGTGAGCGAACTTCTGAATTCACTGATGCTTACAAAACAATGATTAAGCGCGTACTAGGTGCTAAGACTTACTCTAAAGTGAAGAAAGCCGTAGCTAATGACAGCGATGCAAAACAACGTTATAATAACATTATACAGGCTATGCACGCTGCTAAAGAAGATGCTAGTGCATCGGCTGGCCAGTAAAAAACTACACTATACAACGAACGAAAGCCTCGCAGTATGCGGGGCTTTTTTGTTTCAAAATATGCTATAGACGACCGAATCGCTTTAGCCTACTAAACTTTCAATCTCTTGCTCCCCTTATCGAACAATACCGCCCCAGAGGAAACCCCTGAGGAGGTACTAACAACATTCACCTATGATTTTTAATGTTTACCCAAAATATCTACCGCTCAAGTAATTGCATTTTTTAGATTTTTTGTCACTTTTTTCACTTTATTTTTATTGTATTATACGCTCCATATCACTAACTACTCTGGTATGTTTCTGTAAATTTATTGTCTATTTTAGACTAACATTCGAGAAGATTATAGTAAGGCCAGTAGAACGGCCTGAATAGAGACCATTGACAACTTCTAAAGTAAGTATCAGCAATATCTGATTCTAGTCTAAAGTTGAAAGTACCACTGTAGTAAGGGATAGTTAATGTGAGTATAATATTGTAAATCAGTGCATTAGACTATTTACAGTACGCAATTTAAAATTGATTTGGTACGAGAGTGAATTTAAATAAGAGAAACAGGGCTACTGATTATAGTCCACCACCTCGACTGGTTGGGCTGAGTGTTCTCGCTCAAAGAAATCTTAGCAATTATCTGCTGATCATTATATTAAAAAGTTGAAGAACTCGAACTTATCGTTAAGCAGTTCGTAAGCAATGTTTCTGGCCTGCATCCGCTTTAGCAGAGCATCAAAATCATCAGGCGACTGTAGTTCAATGCCTACCAAAGCCGGGCCTTTCTCGCGGCTGGTTTTTTTAGTGTACTCAAAGTGAGTAATATCATCGTTAGGTCCCATTACTTCGGCCACAAACTCCTTCAAAGCTCCAGCACGCTGTGGAAACTGAATGATGAAATAATGCTTTAGTCCGCGAAATAACAGTGCCTGCTCCTTGATCTCCTCCATGCGGGTGATATCATTGTTTCCGCCGCTGACAATGCAAACTACATTTTTACCCCTAATCTCTTCCCGGTACTGCTCCAGCACGGCTACTGCTAACGCTCCCGCAGGTTCTACCACAATAGCTTCTTCGTTATATAGTTTCAAAATGGTATCGCACACCTGCCCTTCGGGAACCAAAGCCACCTCATTCAGTACCTCTCGGCAGATAGAAAACGTAAGCTCCCCTACCCTTTGCACCGCCGCACCATCCACAAATTTGTTGATGCTGGGTAGGGTTACAATCTCACCTTTATCCAGCGAAGTTTTCATGGCCGGAGCCCCTTCAGGTTCAATACCGATAATCTTAGTATCAGGGCTAATCTGCTTGAAGTAGCTTCCTACTCCCGCTGAAAGTCCACCCCCACCGACCGGCAGAAATAGATAATCGATGGGTTCATGGGAATCTAGTAAAATTTCGTAGCCTACTGTACCCTGCCCCTCAATGACTTTTTCATCATCGAAGGGAGGAATGAATGGGGCTGTTTGTTGCTCACTAAATGCCATAGCTTCGGCGCAGGCATCGTCGAAAGTATCTCCCACCAGAATTATCTCTATCGCATCTTTCCCAAACATCTTAACCTGATTTACTTTTTGTTTGGGAGTAGGGTTCGGCATGTAGATGTATCCACGAATCCCGAGGCGCTGGCAGGCGTAGGCTACTCCCTGGGCATGGTTGCCGGCACTGGCACAAACCACCCCGTTGGCCATGGCTTGGCGTGGCAAACTGGAAATTTTGTTGTAAGCTCCCCGAATCTTATAGGAGCGTACAACCTGCAAATCTTCCCGCTTCAGGTGAATCTGCGCTATGTATTGCTCCGATAGATTGAGGCTAGGCATAAATGGAGTGTGCTGTACAATACCTTTCAAGCGTCGGGCGGCGTTGATAATCTTTTCCACCGAGACAATCTGCTGACGCTCCATTTTTTTCTCTACCATCGTATTCATTGTCTAGGTTTTCACCGCTAAAATTCTCAATCGTTTATAATCTGCGTACCAGCTTCCTTCCCGAAATAGAGTTGAGCGGAGCGATTCTTGGGTTGCTTCCAGTAGCTTTTCTTTATGATGACTGGCTACGTCTGCTAGCCAGCGGCCAGCAAACATTCTAATCCATTCCTTAATGCCGTCTTCGGCTAATGTAGTCTCTCGGTAGTAATAGTGGGTTTGCTGTACCTCAAAACCTTCTGCTTCTAGTAGACTACTGTACTCTCCTACTGAAGGAAAGTACCATTGATTTTCAATGTTGATAACTTCATAGCCGAAATTCACTCGCTGCTTATTCAGTGCCGAAATGATTTGAGCAATATTGTTTTTGCCGCCTAGTTCAGCTACTAACCGACCTTTCGGTTTAAGATACTGATAGAGTTGCTGAATGGCCTGCTTGGCTTCGAGTACCCAGTGCAGTACCGCATTGGAAAAAACCGCATCAAACTGGGGTAACCCCGTGAGTTCAGTGGCATCCATCACCTGGAACTGCATATTGGGATACTGCTGCTTCGCCCGATGAACCATCTCTTCGGACTGGTCAATGCCTATTACTTCGGCTGCGGATTGAGCAATTTGATGCGTTAGCTCACCCGTACCACAGCCCAAATCCAGAATTTTTTCACCTTGCTGCGGATTGAGCCAGTCTATCAGACTACTACCGTACTGGTGAACGAAGGCGTGCTTTTGCTGATATAGGTCAGCATCCCACTGGTAAACCACTTTGTTAATTGAAAATTGATTGGGGATAATTGAAAGTGGTAAACAGCTTTTTATACATCTGCTATCTACCACTATTCTTTAAATTATGTGGTCTTATTTAGGGGCGCAGTTCGCGTACTTTGCTCCCTGCTTGCCACATTTCGGAGTTCTTTATCTCGTCTAGCTCTACCTGAAGTTTCTCCCGATAATCGGACTGGCTATTGCGCTCAATAGTAATGCGGGCTTCGTTTCCGGTGGCTACACTTTCGTACAGATCATCAAACACTGGTATTACAGCATCGCGGAAGCGGTCTTTCCAATCTAGCGCCCCCCGCTGAGCGGTGGTGGAGCAGTTAGCGTACATCCAGTCCATTCCGTTTTCGCCTACCAGGCGGATAAGGCTTTCGGTTAGTTCTTCTACGGTTTCATTAAATGCCTCACTGGGCGAGTGCCCCTTACCTCGCAATAAGTTGTATTGAGCTTCCATCACTCCGGCTAATGCCCCCATCAAAACACCTCGCTCACCGGTAAGGTCGCTATATACTTCTTTCTGGAAAGTGGTTTCAAACAAATAACCTGAGCCTACCCCGATACCCAGGGCCACAATTCGATCTTTAGCACTTTCAGTTACATCCTGAAAAATAGCGTAGCTGGAATTAATACCTTTTCCATCCAGAAATAATCGCCGTACACTGGTACCGGAACCCTTAGGAGCTACTAGCATCACATCTACGTTATCAGGCGGAATGATACCGGTCTCCCCGTGGAAAGTGACTCCAAAGCCGTGGGAGAACACCAAAGCTTTTCCATCAGTTAGGTATTCTTTCATGATAGGCCAAACGGCAATTTGCCCAGCATCAGAAAGCAGGTTGCAAATGATGGTGCCTCGTTCGCAAGCTTCTTCAATAGAAAAAAGGGTTTCACCTTCTACCCAACCATCTTCAATAGCCTTTTGGTAGGTTTTAGAGTCTTTGCGCTGGCCAATGATCACGTTAAAGCCATTGTCACGCAGGTTCAATCCCTGGGCGGGTCCCTGCACTCCGTAACCAAGAACGGCGATGGTTTCATCTTTCAGCGTTTCCAGTGCTTTGGATAGAGGGTATTCTTCCCGGGTTATTACGTTTTCGTCTACGCCGCCAAAATTAATGGTTGCCATGTGTTTTGTTTCGTTTAGTAGTTAAAAATTAAATGGTTCTATTGTTCGATTGTTAGTTACTGATTGCTGAAGACCTGGATGATTGAAGAATTGAATGAGTGAATAGTGTTGTTCAATAGCTGAACCGCTCTTTGTCATTAATCCTTATTCATTATCACCTTTCAATTGCGGCAGCCGCATGGTCCATTGCACACTGTTAGTTGCCAATTACTAATTGTTAATAGCTTACTCCTGTTGTGCGTTCGGGGTCTTTTAGCTCGTGAAACTCTTCGTCGGAGTACCAGCCTTCGGGACCAATATTTTTGGCGTACTGACTGAAGCGATACTGATCTTTGACCAACGCAATCCGCCCAGACTTAACGAATTCCAGAATACCGTGTGGCTCCAATAAGTGCAACATCGTAATGATGTCTTCTTTTTTACCCGTCTTCTCAATGATGATGTAGTCATCCACTGAATAAACCACTTTTGCCTGGTGGCGGTGGGCAACTGCCATGACCTCTTCCCGTGCAGCAAAGTTTTGAGTAGCCACCTTGTAGTAAGCAATCTGTCCGTAAAAGACTTGCTCATCTTCATTGTGAAATACAAACAGCACTCCGATAATTTTGCGAATCTGCTGGATGAGCTTTTGTATCTTGTTCTCATCATAGTCTACCACAATGGTGAAGCGCGAAATGCCTTTTCGCTCCGTATCCGAGACGGTCAGGCTTTCAATATTGGTTCGGCGGCGCGAAAATATAATGGTGATGCGGTTCAACAGACCAAAATTATTTTCGGTAAATACAATGATCGTATAGCGTCGTTTCATGATGATTACAGATTGGAAGATTACAAATTGGAAAAAGCCAGCACCTTGTTACTCTAATCGGATTTGATCTACTCCGGCTCCGGAAGGTACCATCGGAAATACATTGGCTTCTTTTTCTACCATCACTTCCAGCAGATACGACTGCTCAGAATTAATCAGTTTATCAATAGATGCCGCTAGATCGTCGGCGTGATTACATTGGTGCCCTTCAATCCCAAATCCTTTAGCAATCGTGATGAAATCAGGGTTAGCCAGTTCTACAAATGAGTAGCGCGTATCGAAAAATAGTTGCTGCCACTGCCGTACCATCCCCAAATAATTATTGTTCATAATAATTATTTTTACCGGCTGTCCAGTTTGGGCAATGGTCCCTAGCTCCTGAATAGTCATTTGAAAGCAGCCGTCTCCAATAATGGCGTATACATCGCGATCCGGTGCTCCCATTTTTGCTCCTAGCGCTGAAGGTAAAGCGTAGCCCATCGTACCTAACCCCCCCGAAGTAAGCCAGCTGTCGGTTCGGTTAAACTTAGAATAGCGAGCTGAAGCCATCTGATGCTGTCCTACGTCGGCCACAATCACTCCTTCGCCATTGGTTTTCTCAGAGAGTAGGCGTATCACTTCGCCCATCTTGATACGTTCGGCTTCAGCCGTAAAATCGTGTTGAATAACTTTCTGGTATTCTTCTTCGTAGCATTTTTCAAATTCAGCTAGCCAGGCATCGTGCTTTCGGGTCTCGACTTGCTTAGTGAGTTCAACCAATGCGGCTTTGGCATCGGCAATAATACCTACCGTAGCCGGTACGTTTTTGCTGATTTCAGCGTGATCAATATCAATATGAATGACCTTGGCTTGTTTGGCGTAACGTTCTAGGTTACCGGTAACCCGATCATCAAAGCGCATGCCTACCGCAACAATTACATCGGCCTGATTGGTTAGGACATTGGGGCCGTAGTTGCCGTGCATCCCTAGCATGCCTACGTACAACGGGTGTTCGGATGGAAAAGCCGAAAGGCCCAGCAGAGTGCTGGCTACCGGAATACCGGTTTTCTCTACAAAAGTTTTTAACTCTTCCTGGGCTTCCGAAAGCAGTATTCCGTGACCGGCAAATAAGAAGGGACGCTGAGCACTGTTTAACAGCTCAACAGCATTGCTAATATCCTTTTCGCGGGGAGCATGGGCTGGCTTATAGCCTTTAATCTGCTTACGCTTTTCGTAGGTAAACGGAATACTCATTTCTTTAAACTGAGCATCCTTGGTGATATCGATGAGCACCGGACCGGGCCGACCAGACCGGGCGATGAAAAACGCTTTGGCGATGATGTAGGGAATCTCATCCGGATTAGCAACCTGATAGCACCACTTGGTAATAGGCATGGCCAAACTCATTACGTCAGTTTCCTGAAAAGCATCGGTTCCCAGGTAGGGCTCCGCTACTTGCCCAGTGATGCAGACAATGGGTACCGAATCCAGCATGGCATCGGCAATACCGGTAATCAGGTTAGTAGCCCCCGGACCCGAGGTAGCAAAGCAGACGCCCGGTTTCTTGGCCATTTGGGCGTAGCCTTCGGCCGCATGGGTAGCTCCCTGTTCGTGGCGAACCAGTACGTGATTTAACTGATCGCGATGGTGAAATAGCGCATCGTAAATGGGCATAATCGCTCCCCCAGGGTAGCCAAAAATAGTATCAACCCCCTCCTCAATCAAAGAAAGAATCACTGCCTCAGAACCGTTTACCACTTGGTCAGTCTCTTTCGTCAGAATATTCTCCGCCTCGTGGTCGTGGTGTAACGGATGATCGTATAACTTCTTTACTGTTTTTTCAGTCACTAATGCCATATCTACTTAATTACAAATTGAAAATGTAAAATTGTTATCGTTTATGGTCCAGTTGCTCAATTTCGGCCGCCGCGCAGTTCAATTGCTGAATGATAGAATGAGTGAGTGCTATTATCATTAGTCATTAATCATCATTCATTGCATATTGTTCATTGCTCGTCGGTTACACAACCGTTGGAAGCAGACGAAACTGACTTTAAATATTTATAAAGCAAACCAGATGTTTGCGGTGGTGACGGTTGCTGCCACTGATTTTTTCTCTGCTCCAGTTCTTCGTCGCTCAGATCTACCCTTAGTTGGTTATTTTCAATATCAACCAGAATTTGGTCCCCATCCTGCAACAGGCCAATCGGCCCACCTTCAAAAGCCTCAGGGGTAATATGTCCCACCACAAAACCGTGGGTTCCTCCCGAAAAGCGTCCGTCGGTAATCAAAGCCACCTTATTGCCTAGCCCAGCTCCCATAATCGCTGAGGTAGGTTTTAACATCTCGCGCATACCTGGTCCTCCCTTAGGGCCTTCGTAACGAATTACGATGACATCGCCCGCCTGAATCTTTCGCTGGTCAATAGCCTCATTAGCATCATCTTCACTATCAAACACTCGAGCAGTTCCTTTAAATTCTAAACCTTCCTTACCTGTGATTTTTGCTACCGCACCTTCGGGAGCCAGATTACCAAAGAGCATCTGCAGATGGCCGGTTTCTTTAATTGGCTGGCTCATCGGATAAATGATCTTTTGTCCTTCAGCCAAATCGGGAAACTTCTCCAGGTTTTCGCCAATTGTTTTTCCGGTCACGGTCAGGCAATCCTCGTGTAGGAACCCTTCTTTCCCGAGCAACTTCATCACCGCTGGGATTCCTCCTACGTTGTGCAGGTCTTCCATTAGGTACTTACCACTAGGTTTCAGGTCGGCAATGTAGGGCGTACGATCGCTTATTTCCTGGAAATCTTGCAGCGTGAGTTGGATACCCACGCTTTTGGCCACCGCAATCAAATGCAGCACGGCGTTGGTAGAGCCGCCCATCGCCATGATTAATGTCATGGCGTTATCAAACGACTTGCGGGTTAGTACATCCGACGGCTTAATATCTTCTTCCAGTAGATAGCGAATGGCTTTTCCTACCTGCTTTAGTTCCTCCTTTTTATGGCTGCTAGTGGCCGGATTAGAAGAGCTATAAGGCAAACTCATACCCATTACTTCAATAGCCGATGCCATAGTATTTGCGGTATACATTCCACCGCAGGCTCCAGCCGTAGGACACGACCGCTTTACTACTTCTCTAAAATCTTCGGGAGTAATATCACCGGTAATTTTCTTACCGTAAGCCTCGAAAGCCGAAACGATATTTAAGTCTTCGCCATTGTAGTGTCCCGGACTGATAGTGCCACCGTATACCAGAATGGCCGGGCGGTTTAGTCTACCGAGTGCCATCATGGCTCCGGGCATATTTTTATCGCAACCTACCACGGGCACCACGGCATCGTAGCATTGCGCTTGCACTACCGTCTCGATAGAGTCCGCAATGATATCGCGGGAAGGAAGTGAGTAGCGCATACCGGGTGTACCCATTGACATACCATCACTTACACCAATAGTATGAAAAACCAGGCCGATTAAATCGTGCTGCTGGATGGACTCTTTAATATCCTGAGCAAAGCCATTCAGGTGCATATTACAGGTATTACCTTCGTACCCGGTGCTGGCAATGCCTACCTGGGCTTTGGAAAAGTCTTCGTCTTTCAGTCCTACTCCGTAAAGCATGGCCTGAGCACCTGGCAGTGAATCATCCTGCGTAAGGGTGGCGCTGTACTTATTAAGTTGATTACTCATAGTGTATAAAAAAAGCCCTTCCCAGGGTGAGAAGAGCTTCATACTAATAATATACTTCTATTCTCACCCCGTTGTTGGCGTAATAATGACTAGGACCACCACGATAATGACAATAGAAAAGATCATTTGCTATTTTAATTGAAGCGTTAAACATATAAACTGTCAGCGAGTATTGCAACTTTCACTCGTTTTATTTGACTGAACATTAAGCATTTACCTTGCTGCTGGCATATACAAGCTGCGCAATTTTATCGCCTACCTCTTCGGTAGATAACGGATTTTCCGAGTTAATATCCTCGGTAGCTTCGCCGTTGTCTAATGTTTGTTGTACTGCGGCCTTAATTGCTTCACTTTCTTCCACCATGTCGAACGCGTAGTTAAGCATCATAGCCGCTGATAGAATCGCCCCTACCGGATTAGCCCGCATCTGACCAGCCACTTCGGGGTAAGACCCGTGGATAGGTTCAAACAGGGCAGCTTTCTCGCCCATAGAAGCCGAAGGAAGCATGCCTAGTGACCCAGTAATGACCGAGGCAGCATCAGTAAGTATATCGCCGAACATATTTTCGGTGAGCACCACATCAAATACTGATGGGTTTTGGATGAGTTTCATCGCCGCATTATCGATGTACATATAATCCAATTTGATTTCAGGGAAATCCTGGCTGTATTCGCGCACGGTTTCCCGCCACAATCGGGATGTAGCCAGTACATTCGCTTTATCTACCAACGTCACTTTCTTCTTCCGCTTCATCGCAGCTTCAAAAGCCAGTTTGGTAATTCGACGAATTTCTTCTTTACTGTAAATGCTGGTATCGAAAGCTACTTCGCCGTTCTCACTACGACCCCGAGGCTCACCAAAGTAGATGCCACCGGTCAATTCCCGAAATACCACAAAATCAACTCCGTCTACGATCGTGGCTTTTAGGGGTGAAATTTCTCTAATTGCGGGATAGCTCTTGATAGGTCGAACATTACTAAACAGGCCAAGCTTTTTCCGCATGGCTAGCAGCCCTTGTTCGGGGCGAACTTTGGCATTAGGATCATTGTCGTATTTAGGATGGCCGATGGCTCCAAAGAGGATGGAATCCGCACTTAGGCACAATTTCTCGGTTTCTTCGGGAAATGGGTCACCGGTCTCATCAATAGCTGCCGCACCTACCAGCCCTTCTTCAAAGGTAAAGTCATGTTCAAAAGCCCTTCCAACTGCACGTAGTACTTTCAGCGCTTGCTTTGTTACTTCCGGGCCAATTCCATCCCCGGCTAGTACTGCTATTTTCTTTTGCATTTTTCTGGTATTTCGTTTATATGAGCGCGTAAATATAGAGTTTAGCTTGAATAAAGCGCTTCCTTCTCAAAATTTTCTATCTTATCCCGCTGGCTTAACAGGTAATCAATATCATCATAGCCCTGCTCCAGACAGTATTTTTTGTAGGGGTTAATCTCAAATGATTCGCTATCGCCGGTGTCTACCAGCGTAATGGTTTGAGCTGACAGATCAACGCGCAGCTGCATGTCAGGTTGCTCAGCGTAATGGCGAAATACCTGCTGTAAAAACGCTTCACTGACTTGTACTGGCAGTAGCCCATTATTTAGTGCGTTGTTCTTGAAGATATCAGCAAAGAAGCTGGAAACCACCGCCTTGAAGCCGTAATCATAGATAGCCCAAGCGGCATGCTCCCGGCTGGAACCACTCCCAAAGTTTTTCCCTCCTACTAATATCTCCCCTTTTACGGTAGAGTCATTTAGTATGAAATCTTCTTTCGGATTTCCCTGCTCATCGTAGCGCCAATCACGAAACAGATTATCGCCAAACCCTTCCCGGGTGGTAGCCTTAAGAAACCGCGCCGGAATAATCTGGTCCGTGTCTACATTCTGCGCAGGCAGCGGAACAATGGTAGAGGTAAGTGTTTTGAATTTATCCATTTTTTCTCGTTGAGACGCAAGATATTGCGTCTGTACATCAGATCTTAGTAGCGATGACGATGCCGGTAGACCAGCTCATTTTGGTTAAATGTAAATCTGCTCTGTCTTCTAGATATTCCATTAACGCTTGAGCCTTTTCCTGATGTCCATCTGGCCAACCAGGCTGAGAGAGCATATCGTCAATTATGTAGAATGCACCTACTTTAAGTAGCTCAAGCGTTTGTTCAATCACACAGTATTTTCCAGGCCATGAATCAGCAAAAATCAAATCGAGCTTTTCACCTTTATATTGTTTGATCCACTGCTCTCCATCTGCACAAACCAACTGAACTTGACTATTCTCAGTAAACGCTTCAGCAGCAATATTTGTCAGGCTTCGATCATTATCGATTGAAACAACCTTTGAGCCAGCATCCATCCCGTCTACAATCCAAGCTAAAGCTAAACCGGTTCCGGTACCAATCTCCAAGAAATTCCCTTTTGGCTTAGAGGCTACTAAAGTCTTCAGTAGGGAACCAACATATCTATCCGACGACATATTGAATCCCACCTTCTTAGTTTGCTTTTCTATATTTGAATAAATAGAAGGTGTATGTACAGTAGCCAACTCGCTCATTGTTAAACTAACTCAGGTTCAGTAAGCATTTCTCTAACGTCAGTGATGTGCCCGTTGATGGCGGTAGCTGCTGCGGTTAACGGACTGGCTAAGAAGGTTCTTGCTCCAGGGCCCTGCCGACCTTCAAAGTTTCGGTTAGAGGTGGAAACACAGTACTCGCCTTTGGGCACTTTATCTTCGTTCATACCTAGGCAAGCTGAGCAGCCAGGTTGTCGCAACTCGAATCCTGCTTCCTCGAAAATCTTATCCAGCCCCTCTTTGCGAGCTTGCAACTCTACTTGCTTAGAACCGGGAATAATCATAGCGTTTACATGCTGCGCTTTCTGCTGCCCTTTCACCAGACTGGCTACTTTGCGTAAATCTTCAATGCGGGAATTGGTGCAGCTTCCGATAAACACGTAGTTTACTTTTTTGCCCAGTAATGACTGGCCAGGCTCTAAGTCCATGTACTGTAACGATTTAGCAAACGAACCCTGTTCTTCTACCGGAATATCTTCCAGCGTCGGAATGCTGGCAGTAATCTTGATGCCCATTCCCGGATTGGTGCCGTAGGTAATAAACGGAGTAATATCAGCCGCATCGAATGTCAGTACTTTATCATACTCGGCATCCGGGTCGCTGGATAAGGTTTTCCAATATTCTACCAGACGTTCAAATTCTTCGCCTTTGGGGGCAAACTCCCGGCTGCGAGTGTATTCAAAGGTGGTTTCGTCGGGAGCAATCATGCCACCCCGAGCTCCCATTTCAATGCTCATGTTACAGATCGTCATCCGCGCTTCCATAGAAAGACTACGGATGGCTGACCCGGCAAACTCCACAAAATAACCCGTACCGCCACTAGCGGTAATCTGAGCGATGATGTACAGGACAATATCTTTAGAAAACACGCCTTCACCCAGTTCACCGTTTACTTCAATCTTCATCTTTTTGGGCTTGGTTTGCAGAATGCACTGTGTAGCTAGTACCTGTTCAACCTCGCTGGTTCCAATACCAAAGGCTACGCAGCCGAAAGCTCCGTGGGTAGAAGTATGGCTGTCGCCGCAGACAATAGTCATTCCCGGTAGAGTAATGCCCAGTTCTGGTCCAATGACATGCACAATTCCTTGAAACGGATGCCCCAGGCCGTATAGCTCAACTCCGAATTTCTCGCAGTTTTCGGTTAACTTATTCACTTGAGTTCGGGAAAGGGCTTCCTGAATAGGAAGGTGTTGGTCTTTGGTAGGCACATTATGGTCAGCGGTAGCAATGGTTTGCTTAGGTCGGGCAACTCCAATGCCCCGCTGCGTTAATCCGTTAAAAGCTTGAGGGCTGGTTACCTCATGAATAAAATGGCGATCTATATAAAGTACATCGGGACCATTCTCAATGCTGCTTACTACGTGCGAGTCCCAGATTTTATCAAATAAAGTTTTTCCAGACATGAATTTAATGATTGATGATTAGTGAGTAATGATTAATGAAAATGTCAAACACTATATTGAAAGCATCGTCAATTATTAATCATTCGTCATTATTCATTCAGTTAATAAGCCTTCCATCATATCTTTCAGCGCGGCATCTGACACTTCTTTTTCCCGATCGGCTAGCTCTAAAAACTGCTGGTAGACATCATTTACGTCTTCTTTGTTTACTTCATAGCCCAATGCCCGAAGCTTATAGAGCAGCGCGTGGCGACCACTACGAGCCGTAAGCACAATGGCTGAACCTTCGGCCCCGACCGTTTCGGGATCAATGATCTCGAAGTTTTCCCGCAGCTTGATGATTCCGTCCTGATGTATACCTGAAGAATGAGCGAAAGCATTAGCTCCGACAATGGCTTTGTTGGCCTGCACTGGTAGGTGCATGGTAGATGAAACCATCCGGCTGGTAGGCACTAGTTCTTTGGTATTAATACCGGTTTCAAAACGATCTTTGTAACGACTGTTGATAATCATCACTACTTCTTCTAACGAGCAGTTGCCGGCTCGCTCGCCCACTCCGTTCAACGTACATTCAATCTGTCGGGCCCCGTTGATAACTCCCGCAATGGCATTAGCAGTGGCTAGCCCTAAATCATCGTGGGTGTGCATACTCATCACCACTTCATCCTTAAAGGCAGGAATCTCTTCTACCATACGTTTGCACATTGCACCCCACTCTTCCGGCACAGCGTAGCCCACTGTATCGGGTAGGTTGATGGTAGTGGCTCCGGCGTCAATCGCTACCTTTGTAAATTTAATTAGATAATCAATATCAGCCCGGGAAGCATCCATCGGAGAAAACTCTACATTATCGCAGTATTTTTTCGCTCGGCTCACCGCATGCTCCACCATTTTTAGCACTTCATCGCGAGTTTTGCGCATCTGATGCTCAATATGAATATCCGATACGGAGATGAAGGTATGTATTCGAGGACTAGCGGCATTTTCTACGGCTCGAGCAGCAGTATCAATATCGGCATCCAGGCCTCGGGCCAGTGCGCATACGGTAGACTTCTTGAGCGTATTGGCAATCGTTTTTACCGCATTAAAATCTTGCGGAGAGGAGATCGGAAATCCAGCTTCTATGATGTCCACCCCTAAATTTTCCAGTTGTTGGGCTAAGACCAACTTTTCTTCCGGGTTTAATTTAGCACCGGGTACCTGCTCGCCATCGCGTAGGGTGGTATCAAATATGTAAATTCGCTGTTTCATAGAATAAAACCGAGTTATTTGCAACAGAAAATGCTAAAATGTACAGATTCAATCTATAAACCAATACAAAAAAAGCAAATATTACGATGTCTATTTTAAAAACATTACCAGTAAATCTGTTATTTTTGGATATATAAGCCTATTTATTAATAAATAATTACGATGGCTAAGCCAAAATCCGTCGATTTGCAAGTTCTATTGGATTCGTTAAGTAAATCTGAAAAACGTTATATTACGCTGGAGCTTCAGAAGCTAGGCGGCGAACTGAAGATCCAGCAACTCTTCGAAGCTTATACTACCTATCAGCTTACCGATGAAGATGAGATACTCTCTCATTGCCCTCAGATAAAAAGCTCTCAGTTTTCTAACTTAAAAGCCCATTTATACCAAAAGGTTCTACACTTTCTGAGAGATTATCACCTGTCGCACAGTAAAGATATTCAGCTTAGGGAGTGTATTGATCACGCCCAATTACTGCTGGACCGGGGCCTACACCGGCAGTGTACTAAGCTCCTGGCCAAAGCAAAAAAGCTGGCTGCCCAGAACGATAACCTGGAACTAAACCTAGAAATTCTGAAATTACAAAAGCAGGTTTTTGCCCAGGGCATTGGTGGGGAGAGTCAGCAAAAAGTGAACGACATTATCCGCGAGGTGCAAGACGTAACTCAGAAAATCAACAACGTAAATCTGCTCTCCAATATACAGGTGCGCTTAAATAACTGGTACGTACGGAAAGGCTTTGTTAGAAAGGAAACCTACTCTGACGAGATTGCCCAGTACATTCAACAGCATCTACCAGAGTATAATGAATCTTCTCTTTCGTTTCACGAACGTCTTCAACTCTACGAAGTGTATGTTACCTACTATCTGTTTACCCAGAGCTTTTCCCAAGCTTTCAATTACGCCCAACGCTGGGTAGGGCTTTTCAAAGTGCATCCGGAGTTTATTCCGCTGAAACCCATGGAATATATCCGGGGATTGCATAAGCTGCTTATTGCCCAACAGCGGGTGCACCGCTACGAAGAGTTTCTGGAAACTATGCAAACGCTCAAACAGGTGGGTCAGCTACCCAACCTCAAGTTAAACGGTAACCTACGGGCTACGCTATTCAAGTACATCACTATTCACGAGCTAAATGCCTACTTTCTGACCGGAAATTTCACCGAGGGCACTGAGTTGGTAGCCCAGAAAGCTCAGGAGATTAATCAGTTCGTAGACCAACTGGGAAGGCACGCTACCATTACTTTTTACTACAAGATTGCCTGTATGTACTTTGGTGCCAGCGACTATCGGCAGGCTAGCTACTGGCTACAGAAGATTATTAACGAACAGCAGATAGATCTACGGGAGGACATTCACTGCTTTGCCCGTATTCTCAATCTCATCAGCCACTATGAGCAAGGTAATACTGATCTGATTGACTACCAAATCAAGTCCACCTATCGTTTTCTGTTACTCAGAGATGATTTAGGGCAATACCAGGCTTACATACTGGGATTCTTGAAGAACCTTTCTTCCGAAACTACCGAATCGGAACTGACACAACGCTTTGATGAACTTCGTCGCCAAATGCTTACGCTCATTGACAGTCCCTACGAAAGCCGAGCTTTCATCTATTTCGATATTGTTTCTTGGCTAGAGAGCAAGATTCGTAAGCGTACCGTTGAGGAAGTGATTCAACAGAAAGCCTTACGACGGATGCGGCAATTAGCAGATGTGGCCAGATAAAATGTTCAAATGTTCAAAAATATACAATCTTACGTGAACACCACGAAGCGGCCGCGAGAACACCCAAATACCTGAACACATTTAGTGTTAACCCCGCAACGAAGAGGGAACTCTAAACGATTCGGCTTTGGATTCTTTCATTTGTTGCTTTAGCTGCTGCCGAGTGGCATAGTACTGCTGTAGCCGGTTGCCTAATAGTTTTCGTAACTGGTTAAAGCCTGTTAGTGGAGCTGCCAGCCAGGAATTTGGTAATGAAGTCTTGGGTAAATCCAATAGGTCAGCCACTTTATCGCCTAACAAAAAGCGCATGTAGCGAGCGGCAAGCTGCTGTCCGTCAAACACCGCACTATCGGGTACTACCTCTAATAATGATTTGGTTAGCTCCCGACCCGCCTGACTGGGTGCATGCTGCCGTTCTGAAATACGCTTCGTTAGCCAGAATGCCTCTTTGTTCGTATCAGGTACCAATCGCTCGTCAACCCCCATAATATGATTAGCCACGTTCCAAAGGTGGATGTACGCCTGGGCATCTTCCTGCGATACTTCAATTCCAATCTTCCTCAATCCCCGAATGGGTAGCACAGAAAATGACAGATTAGTACCCGCCATATCTTCTTGATTGATAGGCTGTCCCCAGGTTTGGTTCCACCCTCCCTTTTGCCAGATATGGTAGCGAATAGCTGCGTGGGTTAATCTTACTTTCTGAGCGCTGCAAATAGCCTTACCATCCGGCCCAAATCCGTTCTTTTCTCCTACGTCAAGCAAGTACTGCCCGGTTTCTGCCAAGCGCTTCGCCGGATTCTTGCGCAAACGCTCGGATAAGTATAGTACCTGCGCTCCGTTAGCCGCCGCATAATCAAAGGGTAGTGAAAGTAGGCCTAGCATCAGCAGTAGATCAGAGATATTATTTTCTAAAAACTTTTGCCCCTGCTGCATAAGTTTAGGATCAGTCCAACGGGGTAGTTTACGGGTCGTTTCCAGAAAATGTACCACTGAGTCCGGCAACCCTTCGGGAAGTTTGTAAGAGTTTATGCTAAGTGCCTGAATGGTATCTCGGTACTGAGAAGAGCGTTTGTCACTCATTAAGTCTGCTACGGCTTGGTCAGCCAGCGAATCGGTTTGCTGACGCATTTCATTGAGAAATTCATCAGTATATATGGTTATTTTACTCATGAGTTGGGTTTTGTTTCATAACAAACCTGCTTTGCATTGGTTCTGCTACCTACAATTATCTATTATGATTTCACTCGCTCCTTACATCGCCCATCCGAGTAAGCCAGTAAATCTCAAAAAATGGTCAACCAGCAAAACCGGAAAGTTTACGCATAAATCTGAGACCAAGGCTATCCGCGATCAGAATATTGAACACTTACGCGAACTCCAGGATAAGTTGTACGCACTCGACCGCTATTCGCTGCTCATTATCTTCCAGGCGCTGGACGCTGGCGGAAAGGATAGTACTATAAAACATGTTATGTCAGGGGTAAACCCGCAGGGTTGCCAGGTATTCAGTTTTAAAAAGCCCAGCGCAAAAGAATTAGATCACGATTTTCTGTGGCGTACCTATCAGGCAATGCCCGAACGGGGCCGGATTGGTATTTTTAATCGTTCTTACTATGAGGAGGTACTGGTTACTCGCGTTCACCCCGAAATCATTATTGGTCAGAACATTCCGGGAATTCGAAACCTTAGTGATATTAGCAAAGAGTTTTGGCAAAACCGCTACCGTTCTATTAATGAGATGGAACAACATTTGGTCCGCAACGGCACCGTGATACTGAAGTTTTTCCTACACCTTTCCAAGGAAGAGCAAAAAAAGCGATTCCTGAAACGTATTCACCGTCCGGATAAAAATTGGAAATTTACGATGAGCGATATCCAAGAACGTGAGCACTGGGATGCTTATCAGAAGGCTTTTGCTCAGGCTATTACCCATACCTCAACCGAAGTGGCTCCCTGGTATATTATTCCAGCTGATCATAAATGGTTTATCCGTACGATTGTAGGAGAGATTATTGTCCGTAAACTCCGATCACTCAATCTCCATTATCCAATCGTAACTCCCCAGAAACGAGAAAATATTGAAAAAGCTCGCATTCTGTTGGAAAACAACCCTGATAGTTAATAAAACATAAGTGTTTAAGTCGTCCACCTAAACCGGATATTCAAGCGCCCGGTGCTCAAAGCTACACCAACGAACCTACTACTAGATTTTCAAGTTTTGTAAGTACTTACTACTCTTCTTTATATCCGCCAATGGATCGTCGGAAGCATCCTGCTCTACAAAAATATGCTGTACATTTGCCTCTTCAGCTGCCCGAAGAATCTCCACAAAATCTAACACCCCGCTGCCAACAGGCTGAAAACTATCAGGTGGCAGCGTAATGGCTCGGTAAGTTTGCGGGGTACTCTCTTTTTTGTCCTTTAGGTGGAGCAGTTGGATACGATCAGCATACTGGCGAATATATTCGGCCGGATTATAACCGGCTACCGACACCCAGAATACATCTAATTCCAAGCAGACTAGTTCCGGGTCAGTTTCAGACAATAGTATTTCCATCGGCGAACTCTCCTCCATCGGCTGAAATTCAAACGAATGATTATGATACCCCAACTGGATTCCGGCCTGTTGACAAGCCTCTCCGGTCTGGTTTAGTTTTTCAGCTAGTAGCTTGTAAGTATCCAATCCACCCCGGTTTTGAGGAAAAATGTATGGAAAAACAAAGTAGTTTACTTCGTGCTCGCCAGCCTGCTCAATTGCCTTTTCCAGTGTATAACTAGCAGGGGGAGGATTAATGCCGAAGGCCATCATTGGCTCCCAATTTCCGGTTAGTAAAGGCGAAAGAAAGTGGGTACTGTTCACAGATAAACCCAAGCTCTTCAGAACGGGTTGTAATTGTGGGAGCAATTGGCTGTCAAATAACTCTATTTGCTGATACCCGGCATTACGAATAGCTTCCAGCGTTTCCTGAGGCTTTTCTACCATTTCATCCCGTACAGTATATAATTGTAATCCAAGACGCTCGGTAAGATTACTCAATGAGGAAACTGAAAATTTAACCGGGACTAGAGAAGCAGCTCCCCAAAAGCTGGCTTGCTGTAAAAAACTTCGGCGGGATAAGACTCGTTGCTCCATAGCGTTTTATTACGGTAGTAAAGTAACGAGGATTCTTCTATTTTTCTTGTTTCTTTATTGGCGGGCTCGAAAAAGAAAAGTGCTAGCCAATGAGCCGCACCTTTGCTGCGAGTTGGTAAAATTCAAATATTGTTTAGCCTACGCGGCTCGGCCTACGCGGCCCGACCTAAGCAGCCCAGCTAGCTGATTATCCTAAAAGCACTTTAGAATTGTTTTCTTTAAAGCTATGGCAGGGAATATAGATACTAACTTCAGTGCCTAAAAAAGGCTGTCCTTTTAAGGTAATCTCGCCGCCAAGCTTTTCTATATTACTCTTGGCAATAAATAGCCCCAAGCCGCTACCTTCAGCATGTTCGTGGCCTCGGTAAAACATATTAAAGGCTCGCTGCTGCATGGTTCGGTCCATCCCTAAACCATTGTCTTTTATTTTAATTTTGACTCCGTTTTTATAACTACGAACCGATATCTTCGTAACCGAATCGCTGGTATTAGTTTTTCTGAATTTGATACTGTTCTCGATAATACTCCGAACCGAATTAGCCACCACTCTTTCGTCGGTAGCTACTTTAAGATTGGGATTGGCGGTGAGATGAAACAATACTTCTTTTCGGCCTGGGTACCGGTCAAACTCATCAATCACTGACTCTAACATTTCCCGCAGCGATACTTCGGTAATAGTAGCTTCTTTTTCGTTGGCATACTGTAATTCCATCAGGCTATGCAACGTATGCTTCAGTTTATCGGCGCTAGTCTGAATATAATTTAGGTAAGTACGCAGATTTTCCGGAACTGAATCTTCTATTCCGGCCAGTTCAAGCATGCCCTGTATAGAGGCCAGGGGACCTTGTAGGTCGTGTGACATACGGTAGAAAAGTCTTTCTAACTGCTCGTTTTTCTGTTTCAGTGCATCGGTAGCCTGCATCAGATGACGGTTGTCTTTAGCTACCAGCATAAAACCTTCCAGTTCACCATCCATTGCCAATACCGAGAACGAGATTGATACTGGAACTTTTTGGCCTTTTCCGGTCTGAAACTGGGTACGCCGGTTGTACACTTGTTCCTTTTCCATGGTCTCCTGTAACAGAGCCTGCAGAAATTCAAATTGCTGCTTAGGGAATAAATCATAGATGTTATGATCTACCAGTTCATCGGAAGGTATACACAGTAGTTCCTCAGCTATCTGGTTGGCATAAATAACACGGTAATTCTCATCAAAGATGAGTACCATATCTGCTATACCTTTAACTAGGCTAGCAATGTATTTGCTAGAAGATAATCCTTCAACGCGACTGGTAATAGTATTGGGTAGAAATTGATGCATATACTTGACCTTACACTTTTCAAAAACACTTGCGTACGTAGGGTAGGGGTGTAAGTAGTGTACTGGTTTGAAAAATCAGCCTAGTTGTGGTGAACTGAACTGAGCACAGGCCCCTCATGACTCTGATGATGAGTCCGGAATCCAAGTATAAGATCAAGAATATATTGAGATTGTACATGAAACTGCTGACCACACCCTCCGGAGAGAGAGCCTAAAACAAACGCAACAGTGCAGGTAGCACTTTTCAGCATTCGCCCTATAATATGTCGCTTAATATTTTTCATTTTACCAACTATATTTATAACTCATGTAATTTTACTTAACAAATATGACAAAAAATATTTGAATAAACAAATTATATATTAAAAAAGTTATATTTTTAATAGAATATTATAATATCGGATAGCTCAGGAAACCATGAAAATGATTTTCCTGAAAAGAAGTTTTTTGTATAAAAAACTGATTATGAAATATATGTATGTACTGAACATATACATTTTGCCTTAGAAATTTCAACTCTAAAAGCACAAAACTTACGCATACCTGATTTATCTAATCTTATTAGATGTAAAGTATTGTGAAGAAGTTGAAGTCCACTTTCCAATCAATTCTTACCTATCTACAGATTTTCATAATTACTACCATGTTAGGTATTAAAGCTTTTAGTATTCGCAAAATAAGTTTAGTCCGAGATTTCTTCCCTAGCTAAACTATAACAGTTATCAGTAGACAGTAAGCAAACGAGTCTTTCACACCTCTGTAATCGATACACTCATTCAAACATTCGTTTAGTACTGATTAACGAAGAAAGTTATTCGAAGTAGTATATTTAAGCCCTTCACTTTAGTAAAGCTGACTGGCTTTGCTCATTGATGATTTATTGATAAATTAAGTAGTCGTTTCAATAGATGATCTATAAAAGTGAGGTTTTACGTTCTACTGCTTCTGATATTCACCATTTTCCACGTAAATTTTCTGGTTGCCCAAGATAAACTAGATAGCTTATATTCACTACTCCATAAACAGAATCATCCGGATAGCCTGTTGCAGCTTCACAGTCAATTATTCGATGCCCAATTAGACAGTGATTATCAGCGAGCTAAAGATCATGCGGAGGAGGCACTAAAACTAGCCCGAGATTTGAAAAACCACCAACTCTTATGTGAAGCCCTGGAACATGTTGGGGTTTGGCATCAGTACCGGGGTAATTACGACAGTGCATTACTATTTTACGAAGAAGCTCTATCAGTTGCTGAACAGCAGCAAGATAACGCTTTAGCGGTTCAAATGAATAACAGCATCGGAACGGTCTATTTTAGAAAGGCTGACTTCGACGTCTCAGTACAATATTTTCTTAAGTCACTGGAAGCAGCCGAATTAATTGAAGACTCTACTTCATTAGCAGGTGGTCTTAATAATGTGGGGGCCATCATGGAGTTGCAAGAACGTTACGACGAAGCCTTGGACTATTATCAACAGTCGCTGCGTATCAAGAAGCAGCTAGGCGATTCTTTAAGTTACGCCCGCACATTAAATAATATCGGGAACGTGTACGGAAATCTGGAGCAAAACGAGGAAGCGGCTCGATACCTCGAGCAAGCCCTCCGGATAAAAAGAAAGAGTGACAAAGACGGAAGCCTGGCTCTTTCACTAACCAACTTGGGAATTGTTTACAAAGACCTAAAGCAGTATGATAAAGCCCTAAATTGCTATCATGAAGCATTAGAAATAGATCGCCGGCTAGGCAAGAAAGAAGGTATGCTCTCCATAGCCAATAATCTGGCCGAATTATTTATTCAGACGGAACAGTTAGATAGCGCGCTTGATTACGCTAATCGGGCGTATAAACTCGCTATTGATATTGATGCTAAGGAAAGACTTCTTGGATCAGCAAATACCCTTGCTAAAATACACGAGCTAAGAAACGAAAATTCATTAGCGCTTCAGTATTTGCACCGTTACAATGATCTTAGAGAAGAAATATTCAACGAAAACAAAAGTCAGCAAATTGCTGAGTTAGAGGCTCGTTACGAAACCGAAAAAAAGGAACTAACCATTGAAAAACTAGAGCAGGAGAAACAAGTACATTCGCTGGAAATACAGCAAGCCCGAACCCAGCAATTGATTTACCTACTGCTGTTACTAATCATCGCTTTGTTAGGGGTAGTAGGGCTTTATTTTTATCGTACTAAAATAAAAACGAATCGACTTTTGTCGGCCCAGAATAAACAACTTGCTCACCTAAATGCTACCAAAGATAAACTCTTTGCTATAGTGTCGCATGATCTAAAAAATCCGCTTTCCGCCTTCCGAAGTATTACTGAGACGCTGCATCAGCATATGACTGAAATGTCGCCGAAAGAGGTTCGTTTTTTCATTGATGAGATTTATCAATCGAGCCAGCAGCTCAATGACCTTCTCCATAATCTTTTACAGTGGGCTAGTGCCCAGACCAGCAGTTTGCAGTTAGAACCGGAAGCTTTTTCGCCCTCCGTTATCATTGAAAAATGCATGGGTCATCTACAAGCTCAGGCCAACGAAAAATCAATCACTCTACAAAACCTGGTGTCACCTACCTCCGAAGTATACGCCGACCGCAAGATGATCCAAACCATTATCCGCAATCTGATTTCTAACGCAATTAAGTTTACCCCCGAAGGTGGAACTATTAGTGTAACTGCCAAACCTGCCGAAAACTATGTAGCTCTTTCGGTGAGCGATACCGGAATTGGTATTGCCGAGGAGAACCTAGCTGCTCTTTTCCGGGTAGATGCCAACGTTCAGGCCATCGGAACCTCACCGGAAAAAGGAACCGGTATCGGATTGATTCTTTGTAAAGAACTAGCAGATTTGAACCATTGTGAGTTTCGGGTTACTAGTAAACTAGGTGAAGGAAGTACTTTCGCTTTACTTATCCCAGCCAACCAAACTACAGAAAAGGGAAAGCTGGTTGAACCACTCTCTTACACCTAAATGCAAAAGATACACTTTATTCTGGTAGACGATCATCGGGTGGTGCGAACTGGCATTAAGGCAATGATCATTGGCCAGCCCCAACTAGAAATGATGGGCGAAGTCAATAATGCGGATGAGTTGTTTGTTCTGCTGGAAAAAGAGCTACCCGACGTAGTAGTCATGGATATTCGCATGCCAGGCAGTCTGTCGGGCATAGAGGCTACCCGGAGGGTAAAGAAACAATACCCTAAGGTAAAAATTCTGATACTGAGTGGCAATGCCTCTCAGGATTATCTGATACCGGCATTTCAAGCGGGAGCTACTGGCTTCTTGAACAAGGACTGCTCAAAGGATACTTTCCTAGAAGCTCTCCAGAAGGTATACTACGGACAGAACTATTTCAGCGATGAGGATTCTAGCCGGATATTTCGGTATTTTCAGCAGGGTGGCGATGAGCATGATGACTATTCCTCAATACTAACCGAAAGGGAGATAGAAGTTATACAGGCGTTTGCCGAAGGTAATAGTTATAAGGAAATTGCCGACAAACTGTCTATAAGTCCTCGCACTGTGGAAACCCACAAAAAAAATATTATGCAGAAGTTGGAGCTTGGCAGCATAGCCGACCTGGTACGCTACGCCATCAAACACAAGATTACTGAACTGTAGCTCGAATGCATCTACGGGAAATTACGTACGCTAATTTCTGGTATTTTCCGGATTGAGCCCTTCGTTTCCCGCCCTTATCTTAGCAGAACAAATTACACCTGACCAAGATAGTATTATGAAATCTCTATTTCGCCTTAGTTCTTTAGCTTACTTGCTTGTTATTTCCTTCGTTTTCGTTGCTTGTTCTGGCGATGATGAAGACGATATGGCCGAACCTCAGGACCCATTTCTGGGAGCGTGGATTATCACAGATGCAGAAGGTTCCTTTGCCGATGATAATATTGGCACTACCTACACCTTTTCCGAAAACGGTAGTTTGGTGATAGAAAAAGGTATCCTCCGATCTACCGGAACCTATACCCGAAATACTTCTACCATAGAAGTCAATATTGAGGGTGGCTTTGAAGTGGTTTACGACTATACACTTACCAACACTCAGCTTACGCTAGACAGTCAGGGTAGTGATCAGAAATTTATTTTTGAGCGGCCGTAAAGAAAAAGAAGCACCTACCTAAGTGCTTCTTTTCTGAAATTACCTACCTATGAGAAAGTTGTCTACTATTTTCTGGTAAGACCGCACCAGCTTAATTTAGGTGCGCCAGCCAGATACGATCCAAAGGGAGAACTACTGTCAATATTTTGGTATGCCAATGGTTTTACCTCTGACGCGGAAAGCTCAATATCAGCGTACTGCCAAGCTTGTTCAAAACGTTTTTTGACTTCATTAGCTTCAGCAGATTTGTTTTGACCCTGCAGGCTTTGATATAATCCGTTTAGCGCCCAGCCATTTTCTGGCAAGAAAAATAGATCGTCACGGTATACGGCTTCGGCTTCAGTAAACTTCTCCATTTCTAGTAAAACTACCCCTAGAGGGTGGCGAACTGAGAAAAACCAGTCTGGTGGCTCGTTATAGTTAAGTTGATCCTCGATGGTTACTGCTTCTCGTAAAAGTGTTTCTGTATTTTCTCTCTGCCCCTTTTGTCGCAAAATTTCTGCTTCTAACACTCGCGAGGCGATAGCTAATAGTTGGTCTACAGAATTTAACTCCCAAATAGTAATGCTTTGTAGTCCGGGGGCAACCGCTATTTCTTTTAGAACAGTTAGCTCTCGCTGCGCTTTCTCGAGTTGATTTTTGCCAGCGTAGGCCATCCCTCGAGCGTAATGCCATACTCCCTGTGGGTACAGCAAAGTAGAATCTGGCTCCCGTAGAGTCAGTATATGATCCCATTGAGCAAACTTGACCAAAAGGTAGTTGGGAATCATCATGTAATGCTGTAAGGTTTCCCATCCGGGTTCACGCATCATTACTGTATCGGTATGTAAAGTAGTGCGAAAAGCGGCGTTGATAGCCAATTCTCCCCGACCTTCCATAGCTGATGTCGCAGCTAGAAAATGAATGTTATGCGGATACAAAGCCAGCGGATACATACCTTGAATCTGGCATTCTTCTAGATACAAACTATCTACCACGATAGCCCGTTCGTTCACCTCCGAGCCTTGGTGATAGTGGCCGGTCCGGATATAAATGTGAGAAGGCATATGTACTAAATGACCAATGCCTGGCACTATTTCACCCATACGATCGGCACTGGGCAGCCCTCGCTCCGGTGAATTGGAAGCTTCCACGGCGTGGATATATAGGTGGTTAGCACCGGGGTGCTGGGGATTACGCTCCAGAACCGTCTCCAGCAAATTAGTGATTTGCGGTGTCCAGGGTTTGGCTACTCCTCGCTTAGTGTACAAATCCCACGGATGTAGGTTCATTAATGCCTCAGCATACCAAACCACTATATCTTCCGTTTCAGGAAAACGCTGATATACTTTTTCCAGTGCATTAGCATAATCCTGATCCAGCGAGGGTTGATCATCCGTTTTTTCGTAATTATACCGATGCGTTGAAGCTTCAATAAGTGCCTGCTCCCAATCGGAGGTATGATCCATATGTTGAACCGCCAATAGTGTCAGGTGCTGAGCTTCGGCTTTTAGCTCATCTTCCATAGCGGCGTTATAGTTGGTACCCAGCACGTGCGCGGCACCCCAGTAGGCCATCGCACAGGTAGAGTCCAGACGGATTGCCTCCCGGTACGAACGCTCGGCTTCAGCATGGTTAAAACCGTAGGTTAAGATCAACCCCTGGTTGAAGTACCGCTGAGCCAGATTTGAATCAGTAGTAATTTCAAGTGAATAATCCCCAATATTGATGAATTGTGTTGCTTGCGTTGATATTGACTGCCTATGCGTCTGTCACTGCGCCTACCTTTGCAACATCACCACGACGAACGTAGCCGTACAATAAAGAAGGTGGAGGTTAGAGATTTGGGGGTTCATAAAAGCGTTATTTATGTGACGAGTTGAATCGCAAGGACAGTAGCTTTTGGTAGCGGCGGGCAAAAAAGTGGTACTGCCCAAAAAGCCAACCGTACCCTAGCAATAGCACCTGATAAGCCGGTATTATAAACAGAATGTACCATAGCCAACGAGTTAGCCAGCTAGTTTCGGTATCAACTCCCACCCACTGAAAAACCAGGGGACGGATCATAACCACTGAACTTCCGGTCAGGCTGAACACTAATAAAATTACTAAAACTTGCTGTATATCATCTACCTTCCAGCGGGTTTGTAGCTTCTTTAAAAATTTCATTTTCGTTTCGGTTAATTGTTAAAATACGCGAGATACGTTAAAGCCAAAGTGTATATCACCGGCGAAGAAATTACCGTTGGTTTCGGCAATAAATCCTTTTTCAATCATGGCCCGGCTGTTCGTCAGATGAAGTTGAAACACATGCCCACCGGTTTCAATATCAAAGCCAATCGCTAGGGAATTAAAAAGTTGGTTTAGATCACCCGCATCGTATTCTTCGGCGTTAAATCGATAGTAGTATTCACCGTTAAGGGATACCCGTTGGGTTAGTTTTATTCTTCCGCCAAAACCTAAGGCGTAAATATCGTTCTCGCCTTCCTGCTCTCGAATACGGTTACGGTGTACAAGAGTGGGCATCAGTTGTAACGACAAAGCCGAGCCAAACTTACGAGCAATCAGGAGTTGCTGGGTGTAAAACAAGCGAGACGTAAAATCCGGAAATTCACCCGGCGATGACTCAGTCAGCGTATTGATGGCTGCACTGGAAAACGATACTACTGAAATGGGCATCACTCGTTTTCCACTGCTTTGGCGTAAGAGTTTTAGTTTAGCAAAACCGTCGTAGGTTTTCTCAAATGAGTTGCGCCCCACTCCTAGAGTGAGGAAGTCGGCCACTCCGTACTCCAGACCTAAGCCAAAAAATTCGTAAGCTCCGGAGTTCAACCGCCCGAAGCGATGGGAAATTAAGAATTCCAGTTCGCCTTGCTTGCGGGTTTCTACGGTGTGTCCGTTGATTAACCGGCTGCCTTTAAACGTAGCTTCGGTAAAGTGGATAGATTCTTCGGTGTTGGCTTCCAGCAGGTTCATCAAATCATCCTGCGCGAAAACACTCAACGAAGAAAGAATACAAAAGCTAAATACGAGTAAAATATATTTTTTCATGATAGCAATTAGGTTTAAGATCGATTCAAGAAGGATACAGTGACCTACCAGCGGCAGGCCATTGTACGCATTAATAACACAACTTCTCCTGGCCACCGCTAAGTAGTCGGGCTAAGTTGCTTCGCCTATGTTAACTGTTTAGAGGATCATACTTCAGATCCACCGTTACTTCTACCTCTTCGGCAATATTATGGAACACGATTTTAGGAATTTTGATGTCGTGATCAGCCACCCGCACCATAAACTTAGTTTGGGCGTTTACATTGGAGCCATCTACCACAATTATTCCTTTAGTAGTAATTGGTTGAGTCACTCCGTGAATGGTCATGGTTCCCTCTACCGTCACGTCGTACTTTCCGTTTTTACTGGGATCAATCGTACTACCATTGCTGAACGTACCCTTGAAAATGGCTTTAGGGTACTTTTCAGACTCTACGTAGTTTTCGTTGAAGTGCTCCCGCATGAGTGACTTATCAAACTCAAAGGCCTGCATATCCATACTTACAACTACCTCTTGCTTAGTAAAGTCAATCACGCTTTGTACTTTGTGGTTGTGGGCTTCAATGTCTTCCAGGGGGGCGCTGGAGAAGAATTTAGTGTAGCCGGTTTGGGTGATGAATTTGTCCTGGGCTAAAAGCGAATTGCTCATCAGCAACGCTACGTAAATAACAATTATATTTTTCATGATACATAAGTTTAGTTTGGTGATTTAATTAAGGGTTGGTACTGAGAACAGCTCCATCTCCTACCCAGCAGGCAATGTCTTGAATCTGCTGGTCGGTAAGCTCTCTTCCGCTAGAGGCGGGAGGCATGGTTTTGCTGGCGGTACGGGCTTCAATCCGGGCAGCACGGTCCTGAATAGTAGCAGCTGTCCGGAAGTCCGGAGAGATAGTACCATCATGGCAGTTAGAAATGGCGCAATTGTTTTCCACAAAGGCTTCTATTGCGGCAAATTCTACTCCGCTGGTTAACTGCACCGTCTGAACACTTTCGCAACCGTTAGCATCACGGGTAACTACTTCGTATTCGCCGGGAGCCAATCCTGAAAACGCACTGCTGCTTTGAAAAGCCTGCTCGTTGATACGGAATTGATAGGGCGTTGCTCCTCCTTCCGCCGATATATCGATCCGCCCGTTGGTTGAACCACAGCTAGCATCAACTTTTGCTACTGTAGTGTTTACTCCATCTTGGTTGGCTATTTGAACCTCTAGGCTACCTTCGCAACCGTTAGCATCTTCCACGGCGATTATGTGACTTCCGGCACTTAATCCAATAAAAGTACTTTCGGTTTGCCCTCCTCCTTCGTTCAGGCGAAAAACATAGGGTTCCACACCCCCACTTACCGCTACCTGCACGGCTCCCGAAGCCAAACCACAATCCGCATCCGTTACTGATACGACCTGAAGCGTGGGAGCGTCATCGCAGTTCTGAGGCTCCGGCACTACTTCGTAGGTACAAGACCATAGTAGTGCCAGATACATCAAGGTTAGACTGTTAATTAGTCTGTTCATCTTATTCTTACAATGGTAATGCTGAAATTGTCCAGTTAGGTGCGGTTGCTCCTCTAGTCTCGCCTCGTTCCGTATCTTGGGCAAAGAAGTAAATCGGACGACCAGCGTAGGTTAGCTGTTGAATGCCATCGGCTCGATCAATCACCGCGAAAGCTCCTTCATTCAGTGTAGAAGGAAGTGTAACGTTCGCCACTTCACTAAATGCCGGCCAAGCGTCCAGACAGCCATCAAAACATACACTTTCGTTTTCTTGGTCATTATCAAAGTAGTAGAGACTGTTTCCTTCGGCATCTACCAAGTAAGAGATTGCGTCACTGCCAACCCCTTCTACTACTTGAGTGGCAAGCATTAGTGTATAATCTGGCTTAGCGACAAACCATACTTCTCCTATACCTTCGCCATTAATCTGATTGGGACCAGTATCGTCCGAGTAATAGTACAGTGGCCAACCCTTGTAGGTAGTCTGTAGTTCTCCATCCTCGCGGGTGATCGTTCCGAAATCAGATTGACTTAGGCCGCTGCCAATTTCAAAGTCGGCCCGGTAAAAAACCGGCCAAGCATCTAGACAACCACCTTCGCAAGCACTATTCCCGCTTACATCGCGAGTAAAGAAGTATAATGTTCTTCCGTCTTGATTGACCAGATAGGAACCTAGGTTACTATCGTTAGCCAGGTTTACTTGAAAAGCGTCTTCTCCTGCTCCCGGATCGGGAGTGGCATCATCTTCTTCGCTACAAGCGGAAAAGAGAAAAGAAAGACCTAATAAAACGAATAATAAAGATTTGAAAGATTTCATGTTTGTTTAAGAATTAAATTGAACCATAGAATTGAAGAAATAGAAAGTCAGGATGCATCCTTGATGATAAATTTGTAACTTGACAGTATTGAACCATTGAAGAAATTTGTTTGACCCGGCTTTTGAGTATTGGCCGGGTCTTTTTTTGGGTCACTGTCTGATACAAATGTACGGGCAGTAAGCCGATTGGCTAAATTTTTCAGGTATACGGGAGGTGAACAGTCAGAAAATATCAGGTAGACGAAAAGTGAACATGAAATGCCCAATCAGTCTTTTCGCCTACATCTTATCTGCAAAAAGCAATCCTAGCATAAACGAGTTAAGTTTCTGATATTCAATTATTTAATAATTTTTTGTATACTTATTGTCTACTACAAATTTGTAGGTAAAACCTGATAGGAAGAACCTGTATTCATTCTTTTTTGGCCAAGCCAATTAGTAGGAAAAAAATAGAAGCAAATAATAATCCGCTTGGCTATTGACTAGCGTTTACATCAGAAATGGTAGATTTTTGCTCAATGTTAATGATGAAATCCACCAGTTTATCTTCTCGTTCCAGGCCCAATTTTTTCCGTAATCGGTAACGAGCGGTCTTTACACTATCCGGCGAAATGCCCAAGACGTTGGCCATTTCTTTCATATTCATATTGAGTTTAAGCAAGGCACAGAGTTTTAACTCATTATTGGAGAGTTCCGGACAATTATTCTTAAGGAGGGTAAAAAAGTCTTTATGAACTTCCTCAAAATGCCGCTTGAAATCTTCCCACTCCCGATCAATGTGTAAGTTTTGGTCTACCAAATGGCTGAGGGTGCTTAACTGCTGCCGCACCTCGGGTTTAGCCTGCCGCTTCAACTTCTGAATGCCCACCTTCAGTTCATCCATTAATTCGTTTTTCTGAATGAAGTTGATAGTATAACTAGTTAGCTCCTTATTTTTATACTCCAGTTCCTGGGTTAGCTCTTTTTGCTTAAGCTGAGCATTCTCTAACTCGGCCTGAGCTAGTTTCTGCCGGGACTGGAACACCTCTCGGTTTTTAGCTAAAAGTTCTTGGTTCTTCCTAATTTTTAATTGCTGACGGCTGGTGATTAGGTAGGCAATAAGCGCTAAAGTCACAATGCCAATTACTAGTCCGTTCCGAAAAAAATTTTGTATACGAGCCTCTTGCTGCATAATTTCCATGGCTTGCTGCTGTACTAAAAGTTCTTGCTCTTTCTTCTCTAGCTCATAGCGATTTTCCAGCCGAACAACCTCCCGGAGTTTTTCAGCATTTAGTAGACTATCCTGAAGGATGTAGTAGTTTTCAAAGTATTCTAACGCCTGCTGGTAATTTCCGGTAGATTGGGCTACTTCTTTTAGCTCCAAGTAAATATCTCTTCGGTTTTGTCGAGAGCTTACTTTCATGGCCTTTTGTAAAGCGTGCAACAGATGCTTTTCTGCTTCGGCATAATTTCCTCTTGCCCGTTCAATACTACCCAAAGTATAATAGGTGAGTGACTTCCCGTGCATATTTTCCCGAACTTCCTGAAAAGGCAAAGCTTGATAACAATAGTCTCGTGCTTCCTCAAGTTTTCCTGTTGCCAACGCCAGCTGACCTAAATGCAGGTAGGAGGCACCCAGCCCATAGGCATTATTGATAGAATCACTGAGTTGCTGGGCTTGTTCAAAGTACTGCTGAGCCAATAGATAATGCTTTTCAGCTTGGTATAATTCTCCAATATGTATAGCAGTATGAAGTTGCCGCTCAGAATTATTCAAATTCTCAAAAGCCCGATAGGCTTCTTCGTAGTAAGCAAGAGCCTCTTCGTAGCTCTGCTGGTCGCTGTAGATCAGTCCAGTATTTAGAAGCACATTGGCAATGCCTAGCGAATCTTTTAAGTACTGATATTGAACAAGTGCTTCCATCAAATAACTCAACCCTTCCTCATAATTGCCCTGCGTCCAATTAGCTACTCCAATTACTCGTTTGGCAAGAGCTATTCCTGGTAAGTAATCCAAGGAATCAGCTAGGATTAGAGCTTCATCACCGTATCGTACGGATTGTACCGGATCAACGATCCAATACTCATACCCCATTTTGTTCAAAATATTCACTCGAGCCGTATCGCGACTAGAGTGCCGATTTAGTTGTTGTTGCAGACTATCTAATAGCGACTTTTTATCATCAGCCCGAGAATAAGAAAGAAAGGCCAAGTGTAATCCGAGAGCGATAAGTAAGGCTTTCATCAACTATCCGTTTAAGGTTTGCTAACCACTTACCCAAGGTACAAAAATAAATTCAGAAGCGGCAGAAGTATAGTAGCCTGAAGATCAACCATATACATAAAGTACATTATGTGTCGCTCAGAGTACTATTCGTAAAATTTAGTTATTAGTATCCGTATCATTATCACCGAAAATGTAGTATATTGAACTACCATTTTTCGCCATATTAGCATTTTTCACCATGGATACCTTCAAACCGCCCTACGCCCCAGAATTTGATCGTCTACTTGGTAAGCTGGCCCAGCATACTGGCAACGCTGATGCTGAAGCTAATCAGAAGCTTCTGCACACCATATTTCGATTTATTCGTCGCCATGCCAGCTTCGAGGAGGCTATTAAATTCAATGACATGCTTCCGCTACCCTTGAAAGCACTCTTTTTAGATGGCTGGAATATTAAGCTTTCGGGTAATCAGCCTATAAAAAATATAGATGAGTTAGCCGAAGCCGTGGTAAAGTATAGTGATGATACTATTAGCTCTCCTACCGAGGCTCGTCAATCATTCCGAAAGGTGATTGCTTTTTTGAGTGGCTTTACCACCCGAAACCAGATGCAGGAGAGTCTTTCGTTTTTACCACCTGAGTTTCGCTCATTATTGATGAAAGATCCTGATCTACACTACGCTCGGCCTGATACCTGCGTATGGCTTTCTTAGCCCAGTCAGTAATTTTGTCAACTAGCGTAGAATCAGTTAGGCTGATTTAAAAACTCTTTGATGTTATCATAAACCCGGTTTATGAGCAGCGTGCGGGCCTCAATGCTAGCCCAACCTATATGCGGAGTTAGTAACAACCGCTGGCGATTTTGAACTTGTAAGTAAGGATGTGTTAACGGAAAAGGTTCGTCCCGAAATACATCAATAGCCGCAGCGCCGATTAACTCCTCATCAATAGCTCGGGCTAAATCAGCTTCGTTAACGATCCCTCCCCGTCCGGTATTTACTAACAAAGCATGTTGGGGCATAAGCGCTAGCTGCTGATAGCCAATCAGATTTTCGGTATTCTTATTAAGAGGTGCGTGGATAGAAAGCACATCAGAAGTTTGAAGTAGTTCTTCCAACGATAGTTGCTTGTATGAATTATCATTATTCTTTCCCGACGTGGAGTAGTAAGCTACCTTAGCACCCATCGCTTCGGCAATGTGGGCTACCTGACGACCAATGTTTCCTAAACCAATAATTCCGTACTGCCGATCTTTCAATTGCCAAAATTGATGTCCTAGGTGCGTAAATAAAGGTTGCCGACTATACTTTCCCGATTTAACGTATTCATCGTGATAATCGTGGCGGTGCAACAGTTGTAGTACCAGTCCGATAGTGACCTGCGCCACGCTATGAGTTGAATAATTTTCTACATTTTTTACCTCAACTCCATACTCTTTGGCAGCCGAAAGATCTATGTTGTTCATGCCCGTAGCCGCCACACATATCAACCGAAGCGATGGGGTTTTCTGAAGCGTTTCAGCTCTGATTGGAACTTTGTTAGTAATTACGATGGAGCAACCGCGAATACGCTCGGCAACTTCATCGGGTTTGGTGTGAGGGAAGTGCGTAAAGTCACCCAACTCATCAAATCGATCTAAATTTGGAACGTTCCCTATAGTGTCAGCATCCAGTAAGATAATACGATTTTCCGACATAGGATTTTTAGTATCAACATTATTAATAATAGAAGATCAATTAATTAGGGGAAAGACATAAGTAAATCTACTCACAACATCTGAAAAGAAAATCCGAGTTATTGCACCCTTCAACAGCCTTTATGTGAAGTATCGGAATTATTAATGAAATTCCAAACAAAGTATTAGCTTTGGGAAAACGAATGGCCATGAGCGAACGAGAAAGAGTTGACTTTTTTATTGTGGGTATTGGCGCTTCAGCAGGCGGCTTGCAGGCACTGCAGGATTTTTTTTCAAAGATGCCCAAGAAAAATCCGGCAGCCTTTGTCGTGATACAACACCTCTCTCCCGACTTCGAGAGCATGATGGATGAGCTATTGGCCAAGTATACGGGTATGTCTATTGTGAAGGTAACCAAGCCTACCAAGGTTCATCCTAACCACGTGTACTTAATGAGCCCCAAGCAAAACCTGGAGTTGGTCGATGGCTCGCTCCAACCCAAGAAACCTAATGCCAAAGACAAACCCAACCTGCCAATTGACTTGTTTTTTAATTCTTTAGGTAGGGAGTGGGGTACCAACTCAGTAGGAATCGTACTTACCGGAACGGGTACCGACGGAAGCCGCGGAATTAAAACCATTAAGGAACAAGGTGGTATCGTGATGGTACAGGACCCCGATACGGCCAAGTTTGATGGAATGCCCAATGCGGCGGTACTAACCGGATTGGCGGATTATGTTCTGGAACTGCCCGAGATGGCTCAGGAAGTACAGCGCATCTTTAACCGGTTTCCTGAAACTCCGATTAGTGCCGAAGAGTTAACGTCTTCGGAGAAGGAGCACCTAGCTAAGATTCTTCATTTGGTAGCCCAAGAAACCAACATTGACTTTAGCTTATATAAGGAAGCTACTATTCTGCGACGGATGCAGAAGCGTATGCATATTACCAATACCGATACGCTGAAACATTACTTTGAGATGCTTTCATCCGATACCAAGGAGGTAGAGCATCTGAGTAATGAGTTTCTGATTGGGGTATCTAGCTTTTTCCGGGATCATCGCCCTTGGGAGGTCTTTTACGAAGAAGTTCTTCCTGCCATTACCAAAAAACTGAATGAAAAAAGTGATAAAACCATTCGCATATGGATAGCTGGCTGCTCTACTGGTGAGGAGGCCTACACCATTGGAATGTTGGTAGACGATTACTGTTCTAAAAACCACCTGAGTCCCGATTATAAAATATTTGGGTCGGATATTGACAAACGGGCCATTTACTCCGCGGGCCTAGGAGTATATGGAAGTAATATAGCTGATGCTATTCCGGATAATTACCTACAATACTACTTCGAGCGTTCGGGTAATACTTACCGGGTTAAAAAGTTTTTCCGCGACCACTTCGTTTTTGCTTCCCAGAATATTATTGCTGACCCTCCGTTTATTCGGATGGATGTGGTTTCGTGTCGCAATGTGCTCATTTATCTAAATCCAGAGGTGCAGCAAACCGCTTTATCTAACTTTCATTTTTCCCTAAATAAGGATGGTTTCCTCATATTGGGCAAAAGCGAAAATATTGGCCACCTACTTCCTTTCTTCAATTCGGTGGGTAAGAACGTTAATATCTTTCAAAACCGCATTGCCTCGGTTGGAAAACTCCCCACCAGCCGATCCCGGCCCGTTGGAAAAACCAATACTACCACCAATCAATCTTTCAGAGAAAATACTGCCCTTACGGCTTCAGTAGTTAAAAGTCTCATGAGCGAAGCGTACGATGAGGCAGGGGTACTAGTCAACAGCAACTATCAGATACTACACGTACAGGGCAATATCGATCGCTACTTTCATTTTCCAAAAAAAAGCCTTCGAATGCACCTGGAAGATGTAGTTGGTAAAGACGAATATGTACTAGTAAAGGGTGGCGTACGAGAAGCATTAAACCGAAAAAAATCAGTATACTACCAGGATGTACTTTTTAAGAAAGGGCGATCCAAACGGAAAATTGACCTGCGGTTCAAAGCAATTCGTTCGCCGGACCTGAAGGAGAAAATCGTTTATCTTGAGTTCAGGAACGATCGTAAAGCAAGCGGGGATGAGAAGAAACCGGTTTCCTTTGATACGGAGGAGAACAGCCGGCGCATTGATTTGCTGGAAAAAGAAGTTGATGACAAACAACACCTAATTCAGACGCTTCGGGAAGACCTAGATACCCACAACGAGGAGCTTCAGACCACCAACGAAGAATTACTAGCCTCAAACGAAGAACTGCAAAGCTCTAATGAAGAACTACAGTCGGTCAATGAAGAACTCTACACGCTTAACTCGGAGCTAGAGGATAAGGTAAAGGAGGTAACCCGTTCCAACAACGATATTATTAATATCTTTAATAGCACCGAGATTGCTACTATTTTTGATGATCATAACTTTTTGATTCGTCGCCTTACTCCCAATGTATCGAGAATCGTCAACATCACCGATCAGGATATTGGTCGCTCAATCGATCATTTTACGACCAAACTGGAGAACGCTTCGCTGGCTGACCTTGCCCGTCAGGTAATAAAAACAGAGGAATCGCTGGAGCGCGAAGTGTACCTGACTACCGACGACAATTGCTATCTGCTGCGCATACTTCCCTACCGGGAAGCCGATGGCTCTATTGATGGTCTGGTCATTACCTTCGTAGATATTTCCGAGGTAAAAGAAGCCCAGACTGAGGTTAAAAATGCTCGTGCTTTTGCCGAGAGCATTGTAGATACAGTAATAGACCCACTATTGGTTCTAGGAAGCGAACTAAAAATAATCAGCGCTAATCCGGCGTTTTATGCCACCTTTAAAACATCTACTGAAGAAACCAGAGATCAGTACATTTATAACCTGGGCAATGGGCAGTGGGATCAGCCCGGTTTACGACGACTATTAGAGGAGGTAATTCCTGAAAATAGTATCATCTCCGATTATAAAATAGAACATGAGTTTCCGACAATTGGGTACCGGATCATGAATCTAAACGCAGTTGCTATACCCCAAATAGGTAGTACTCCGGCGCTGATACTACTTACCGTTCGCGACATTACTGAGAAAGAAGAACGTCGCAAACAGCTTCAAAGGACGGCCAAGCGGCTCAACATGGTTTTACACACGGCTAAAGTAGGTATTTGGGAATGGGACATCCACAGACAAGAAGTAGTAGGCGATGCACGCTTTTGCGAAATTTTTGATCTACCTCAATCAGAGAAAACGACCTTTGAGCAGGTTGTCGATAAGATTCATTTGGACGACCGTCCTAAAGTATCAAGAGCGCTAGACGAAGCAGTTGAGCAACAGAAAACATACTACGCTGAATTCAGGATCAAAATCGGTAATGGAGAGATTCGCCACTTGATAGGGCGTGGCAGTATACTGGATAGTGGAGAGGGCACGCCTGATAAAATGTTGGGTATCAATCTGGACGTGACCGACCAAAAGCGGGCCGAGGAAGAGAGCGTGCAGTACGGAAAACTACTGGAAGAATCTTACAACGAAATCTACATCCTCGACGCTCAAACGCTTCGGTTTGTTAGTGTAAATCTGGGCGCTCGGCAAAACCTGGGGTACAGTATGAAAGAACTCTCTAAGTTCACACCACTAGATATTGAAACTCGATTTACTAAAAAAAGCTTTGCTCAACTGATAGCCCCCCTGAGAAACGGTAGCGAAGAAACAATTACATTTGAAACCGTGCATCAGCGCAAAGACGAAAGCCTCTATAATGTTTTAGTTAATCTACAACTATCTACCTTTCGCGGCAAAAAAGTTTTCATAGCTATTATCCAGGATACTACTGAACAATCTCAGGCTAAGGAACAGCTGCGCAAAAGCGAAGAGCGTTTGGCAGTGGCTATTAGTGGTACCTCCGACGCTATTTGGGATTGGCCTGATGTCCAACAAGATCAGGTTTGGCGATCGCCTCGCTTTTACGAGCTTATCGGACATCAAGAACACGAAATTCCTTCTACTACTTCCGGTTTTCGCGCCTTAGTACATCCCGATGATAGAACTATCTTGGAAAAGGCTATAGAAGGTCATCTTAAACAGGGAAAACCGCTTGATGTTACTATCCGCGTAAAGCATAAAACAAAAGGATACCGATGGTTCAGAAACCGTGGAAAAGCAGTTCAAAACAGTAAAAAAAGCCCTACTCGAATGGCTGGAGCCATTTCGGATATTCACGGCCAAAAGCTCGCTGAGAATCGATTGAAAAAGACCAACCGAGAGCTCAAGATTGCTAACGAATACCTGGATAATTTTGTGTTTACTGCAGCTCATGATTTGCGGGCACCCGTAGCTAACCTTAAATCGTTATCCGGTTTGCTACAAACTAATAATGGGCAAGACCACCGAATAGTAGAAAAGATTGATCAGTCGGTTGATCGGCTAGAAGGAACCCTACGAGGCATTATCCGAATACTAGATATTCAGCAGGCAGCAGGTGAAGAGCATTCACTGATCAGCTTTAAAGATGTGCTGGAAGTAGCCCGTAAAGAACTGGAGGAGCAAATTGAAAGCACTAACGCAGCCATCAGCAGCGACTTTGGCGTAGGCACCATTCAATACGTTGAGTTCTATCTTACCTCTATTGTTAAGAACCTTATCTCCAATGCCATTAAATACCGATCAGACGAAAAATCTCCTCAAATCCGTATTAGTACAAAGAAAAAAAACGGATATGTCTGCCTAGAGGTACAGGATAACGGCATTGGTATTGACTTAGATCGCTACGGAAAAAAGATTTTTAGACCCTTTGAGCGTTTGCACCGCACTATTGAAGGCTTAGGCGTTGGCCTACATATCATCAAAACCATTGTTGAAAAAAATGGTGGATACATTGACGTTCAGAGCCAATTGGAAGAAGGAACTACTTTTTTAGTTTATCTAAAGCCCTACACTTATGAAGAGAAAAATACTACTTATTGACGATGATGAGATTAACAACTTTATTGCCGAAGAATGGCTAAAATCAAACCATAATGAAACCCAACTTTTTGCCTACTCCAATGTGGAAGACGCACTAGTATACCTCCGTTCGTCTACCGATGAGGAATACCCCGACCTAATTTTGTGTGACCTAAAAATGCCGATGTACGATGGTTTTGAGTTTATCGAACTTTACGAAAATGAGTTTTATCCTGACCATCCTAATACCAAACTAGTAGTCGTTAGTTCTTCCCTTCGTAAACAGGATATTAATAAGGCCAAGGGCTATCAATCAGTAAGTGACTTTGTGGCTAAGCACTCCATTCAAGAAAACTTCCGCTTCATTTTCGAGAACTATCTAAATTAATTCTTCAGTAGTTTTTGTCTTTAAGACCGACATACTCCTAGCTAGCATCGGTAAAGTCAGTGTACCAGGCTTCAATTGCTTCTTCATCCAGTGGTTCATCGGCTCCGTAAATCACAACCCTATACCGAAAAGTCACCTTTTCTCCTGGTTCCAGTGCGAAATTCAGCTCTTCTTCACCTTTTGAAAAAACCTTTTGTCCTAGCGGATTAGCTGAGAATAAGCCGTAGCCCCGGGCGTGCCAGTAGGTAGGGTAGCCTACATTTTCCGGATGATCCATAATTACAATGGAAACTGCTTCTTCATCAATAGAACCAGTCAGGTTCACCCATTCGGCGCGAGTACCCCAGACCTCGGTTCCGCGTACCCCCTCGCTACTGCTGTACTTTCCATTTACCCCTTCGTTATCCATTTTTTCCACTTCGGTAGCATTCCCATTGGCATCGGTAAACAAACCGGGTTGGTCGGAGGGATGCTCCAGTTCTCGGGTTACCCGAATGGCAATCATTCCTTCCTTGTTATCATCAAAAGCTACTGTTTCTTCTTCCGCCACTAATGTAGTGACCCGGTCGATGATATAAGCATCGCCTTGTTGAGAAAAAGAGAAAGTGGTAGTTTCATCCAGTAACTTCTTATCATCAGGTGTAAGCCAGTCGGAGGCTACTGTTAGTTCTCCTACTTCACCACTTTTAGTTTTCAGTATTTCGCGGTGGCGAATGGTACCGTAACGATCTCGCTTTTCTTCAGGTATTGCTTCGGAATTATTCCAAAAATCCAAACCATTTACATTACCGTAGTTTAGCCAAAGACCTACGTGGTGCGGGTGGTCTACCCGTTCTCCTTCTTTCGGAAGCAGTGGATAGCTCCGCGTAACAATCGTTCCCGGTGGAGTTCGGATCGGAAACAGTACCGGCTTTTTAATAGCCTCGGGGTAGATATAGGATGTAAACGGTTGGCCATCAATCATGATATCCACTGATTTCTCCGCTGAATTTTCAGTGACTTTTACTTGAGCCCACAGTGGGGTAAGTTGGAGCATACAAAGTGTAAAGGCCAAAAGCCCACCGAAAGCAGGCTTTGGCCAGAAGTTAGGTAGTTGCATAGAATTAGCTGGCTACAATTTCCTGGTCTTTAGCATCAAAGGTTACCCGCTTGCCGGTATGTAACGCTTTAACAGTCATCAGATTGGCTACGGAATGGTTGTAACCCACCCGAACCGGAGCATGCGGCTCCTTACGACTACGTACGCAGTCCATCCAGTTACGCATATGGTTGGAAGTCATGTTGTCGGCTCCCGTATTAGCGCTGGTTACCACTTTATCACCTTTTAGTTCCTGCTCTTCCAACAGATTAGGCTCCATACCCATTGCGGAAGCATGGCGTTCACCCAACCCTCCGTCTGGAGTGATCATGTTGGTCTTCAGATTCAAGGTTCCAGCGTTATAATAATAAATCTCTTTAGTCCCACCCTCCGAGTTGGTAAAACGAGAAGAATACACTACCTGAAAACCTTCGTTCGGATTATCATCCGGACCGTAGTCAAATACCGCCGTCATAGTATCAGGGTTTTCCCGTCCGTCTTTCCAGAGATAAATACCACCATTGGCCGCGACGCTACGCGGGTGGTCATAGCCCGAGAACCAGTGCACCGTATCAATCTGGTGCGACATCCACTGGCCAGGAATACCCGATGAATAAGGCCAGAACAGACGATACTCCAGGTACTTGCGAGGGTCCCAGTCAACTTTAGGCCGGTTCATCAGATAACGATCCCAATCAACATCCTCTTTCTTGATGGACGCTACCAAATCGGGACGACGCCAGCGGCCGGGCT
>CAKZYJ010000098.1 GCA_937884755.1 uncultured Flammeovirgaceae bacterium | reverse complement strand
ATTGCTTCTCGCCCTGAGCTTTCATTGGAAGGGATAGGATACGAAGCTGGCTTTAACTCCAAGGCAGCTTTTTTCGATACGTTTAAGAAACTAGCCCGCTGCACCCCCGCCGAGTATAAACAGTCACGAGAAAAGGCGATATAGTTCAAAATCTTGTCCAGAATGATCATTTAGGACTTCTGGACTGCCAAATTGACGTTTTATGCCTTTTAGTATTCGTAATCTTGGATGTACGAAATTTTACATCCATGAAACGACTAGCATTACCTATCCTCTTTTTTACCTTACTTAGCCTGCCGCTTTCCGGGCAAAGTGAGCAAGATTTAATTACCGAAACCATCAATAATTTTATCTACGGCACGGTCTATAATTATCCCGATACCATTGCCTCTGCTTTTTATCCCGGTACCCGGATGTTTTTGTACAATGGAACCGACTCAGTCTGGTCGATGACTTCCGAAGAATACGCTACGCTTTATAGTAGAAGACCGCAGGGTACCAAGAATAACCGGATTAATAGAATCATTAGTATAGATATTGAACAGGATGTGGCCTACGCCAAACTGGAAGTAGATATTCCCTCGTTCGGTAATCGCTACCACGATTTACTACTGCTTAAAAAGATATTGGGGGAGTGGAAGATTGTCGCTAAGTGTACGTCTGCCACCCCTATTCCTAAAAATCCTCAGGAAATGATAGCTCAACCAACCAAGGAAGTTGTGATGGATAATCTAAAGCGACCCTGGAGTATGGCATTTCTCTCCGAAGAAGAAGCCATTATTGCCGAAAAGGAAGGAGGACTACTAAGAGTCAATTTAGCTACTAAAGAACGACAGGAAATTAGTGGACTCCCTGAAGATGTAGCGCAAGCTATTCAGATTGATACCTCAGAATATGCTTCGGGGGTGTTCCCGTCCAGAGCCCACGGCGAAACCCATCGTTACAATGCCGGTCGGTTTCAAGTACTACTCGACCCTGATTTTGCGAATAATTCCTATGTTTATCTGTCGTATGCTGCGGAAAATGAGGAAAAGGCTAGCACCACCAAAGTGATTCGAGGCAAACTAGTGGATGATGAACTTACCGATTTAGAAATTTTATTCGTGGCCGAGCCATATTCGCACGGATTGTTACACTACGGAGGAGGAATGATCTTTGGATCTGATGGAAAACTCTATATTACCATTGGTGAGAGAAACTTTTTTGAGCATCTTAATCCAGTACCACCCCTCTCGCAGGATGTTACCGACCGAAGAGGTAAGGTGATCCGCATCAACCCGGACGGCTCTATTCCCGAAGATAATCCTGATTTTGGCCCGGAAGCAATTGCGGGATTATACGCCACGGGTATCCGCGCTGCTCAGGGATTAGCGATTGATCCAACCACTAAGAAGATTTGGTTTAGCGAACACGGCACCATTCAGGGAGATGAATTAAATATCTTGACGGCCGGAGCCAATTACGGCTGGCCCCACCAAACCAGCGGTGAATACCGCTCTCAGGATTACAATCCACCCATTATTCCCGGAACTACATTCACGGAACCAGTACATTTTTGGGATCAGACCGTAGCCCCTACCGGCTTAATTTTTTATTCGGGGCGAGAGTTTCCTCAGTGGAACGGCAACTTGATTGTACCTGGCCTCAGTAAGGGAAGTTTATGGAGGATTATTATTGCCGATGACACCGTGATTGGAGCCGAAGAACTGTTCATCCATGATAGAGTGAGGCTAAGAAAAGCCGTAGTATCTCCCCGAGGACAACTCTACCTACTCACCGATGAAGAGAATGGAAAGCTAATTAGAGTGAAGAAAGATGACTGACAAGAAGCCTCTTCGGATGACTCTAAATTTCAGAACTACATCAATCATCGTCATGGTTTTTACTAATTTGTCAGCTTATCCTCGCTGGCAGGTTCTAATTTACCATTTGTTAAATAACGTTAAATAATCGTGTCGGAAGCCTTTCTCAACGTCAAGATCTTTACCTTCAGCTAGTAGCCTCTAAAATGGTGTAACTATTTATTGGGAAGAAAGATGTTGAGATTGTTCATGCTAGCTTTAGTAGCAGTATTCTGTTCTGCTATATTCGTAGGATTTGCGCAAGCGCAAAATGTATCTATTGAGTTAGGAGCTGATGAAATAGGGGCTAATGAGCCGTATACCATTACGCTAAAGTTACAGAACGAACGGCTTGGGCAGTACGGAGGCTTTCCGAATATTCCGGGTTTTGAGAAAGCAGGAGTATCTACCTCATCTTCTACTAATATTGTAAACGGACAAATTTCTTCTTCCCAAAGTATAACTCAATCCTACTTACCCAGCGAGCAGGGTACTTTCAGGCTATCACCCTTTACTATGTCCGTTAACGGTAAGGAAGTAAGTTCGCCGGGAGCTACGATTACAGTGGGGCCACCCCGGCAGCGAAGTGTGCAACGACCGAATTTCAGCGATCCTTTAGATGAACTATTTGGCCGAGATAATCAGCCGGAAGAGTTTGTCGATGTGAAAGAGAGAGCATTTTTATCCCTCACTTCCAGTAAAGATGATGTCTATGTAGGAGAAGGGTTTACGATTACTTTAGCCCTGTACGTATCGAAACAGAATCTGGCCGAGCTTAATTTTTACCAACTAGGCGAACAGATCGCCGACATACGAAAGCAAATTACCCCGGCGAATGTCTGGGAAGAAAATTTTGAAATTGAAAATATCAGCAATCAATCAGTGACCATTAACGGTGAGGGTTACAAGCAGTACAAGCTCTACCAAGCTACCTTCTATCCTAATAACACTCAGTCTATTGCGTTTCCCAAGGTAGCGCTGAAGATGATTAAGTATAAAATAGCTAAGAACCCTTCGTTCTTCGGGCCTCGCCGACAGGAGGATTTTATTACATTTACTACCAAGCCAATCAATATCAAAGTAAAGGAGCTACCCGCGCATCCTCTCCAAGCCTCAGCCGCCGTCGGCAATTATCGGTTAAAAGAAGCCGTCTCAAATGATCGTCTGACAACCGGCAATAGTTTTACCTACACGTTTACCGTGCAAGGGGAAGGGAATATCAACTATATAGCAGAACCTCAATTACGTAATACTGACAATTTTGATTTTTACGATCCTACGGTAGCCCGAACTATTAACCGTCGAGATAACCGGGTTACTGGCCAAAAGTCTTTTTCGTACTACGCAATACCTAACGAGCCAGGAAGCTATGATCTGGGAAAGTATCTCTCTTGGGTGTTTTTCAACCCTCGTAGCGAACAGTATGATACGCTTATTGCCAGCACTGTTCTACAAGTTGAAGGAGAAAGCCGCAAAAACATGCAGGTTGACGCCCAGGATGCAGGCCCCTTTTATAACAAAATTACCAGTATTGATAATACTCTCAAAAGCCGCAACAACGACGGCTGGCTACAATTAGCTGCCAACCTAATCATCTTAGGAATGCTCATACTTACCGTCGTGGTAGTTCTCAAGAAATAGAAATATCTATTCTTCAATTCTTAAAACTTACTCCTATTTGTTAAATAACGTTAAATAGGTCTGCTAAACATCTAATCTAATAGTAAACCTATTACATTTAGGAAATATCAGGTTTTAAAAACACATAACGATGCGAACAATAGCTATTACCTACGTGAGCATTTTTATCTTAGCTTTTCAAGCTTATGCTCAAACACATAAATTTGGATTTGTAAGTACGGAGTATGTTCTAAGTCAAATGCCGGAAGCTAAAACGATTCAATCCGAACTGCAGGCTTATCAACAGCAGTTAAGTAATAAAATTCAAGCCACCATTCAGGGGCTTGAGGCTCAATTTCAAGACTATCAAAAGGGGGCTTCTACCATGACCGAAGAAGCTCGTACAACGAAGGAAAAAGAGCTACAGGTTCTTCAACAACAGATTCAGACCGACCAACAGAATGCTCAAACTCAGTTACAACGTAAAGAAGCTGAGTTGCTACAGCCTGCTCTTGATAAGATTCAAGAAGCTATTAATGCTGTCGCCACAACGGGCAATTATACCCACGTCTTCAGCTTAGACATTGCAGGAAATCCCGTACTGCTGTATGTTCAGAACGAAGAGGAAGCCAATATTTCAAATAAGGTATTGGAACATATGGGAATCACTCCTAGTGAGTAGGACTAGCACGCTATCATCGTATTCCTATTTGCCTAATGAGAAGTCTTATGGTTAGAAATAGAGGTGTTTTAAAGAAATTTGCCTTTGGAACCATTGGACTGATGGCGCTCTTCCTACTAATAATGTTTGTTAACTTCAAGATTTTTGAAAAAAATTGGTCTCGCGTTTCAAAGGGACAGCCCATAGAAAACTACGCTGAACGTAGAGCAGCACTTTTAGTAGTAGATATTCAAGAAGGCACCACTGGGCAGGTTTCTAAAATTCCGTTCTACCAAAAGTATTCCGATGAATTAATAGAAAAAATCAATCGTATATCCGACTTCTTTAAAGAAAAAAAAGCCCTAGTTCTCTACGTTAGAAGCGAAGTTTCCAACCCCTTAGTAAATCTACTGGATAACTCTTATGCTAAGGGTAGTTTGGGGGCAGAATTTGATAAACGGCTGAAATTAGACTCAGGTATAAAAGTTACCAAAGCTGGTAATGATTCGTTACCTTCAACGGGGTTCCTGTGTTTTATTTTGCGATTGGCAAGTTCCTGTTTTTGGTAATCATTCTTCTATCAAATGTTTTGGAAGATCTTCCACTCGCTCACAGCATAGCTGCTCCATAATCTGCTGGAGTTGGGTGCGCAGGATGGCAATGGTATGGTTTCCGCCCTGATTACCCAGCGCAGCGACACCGTACATAAACGCCCGACCCATAAACGTAAACTTAGCTCCGTAGGCAATAGCGCAAGCTATATCCGGACCGGAGCGTAAGCCACTGTCCATCATCACTTCAATCTTATCCCCATACTTGTCAGCAATCCCCTTCAGGGTTTTAATGGATGATGGGCCGGCATCCAGTTGCCGTCCGCCGTGATTAGAAACGATGATACCGTCCAGTCCCAGCCGAATGGCTTCTTCGGCATCGGCTTCAGCGGCTACTCCTTTCAGTACCAGCTTTCCCTTCCACATATCCCGAATAGGCTTAATTTTTTCCTCATTCAGTCTTCCCGAAAAGGTCTGATCCATGAATTTGCCTAGCTGCTTTAGATCCAGACCTTTGGGCATGTAGGGCTTCAGCGTTTCAAAGTTAGGTTGACCGTGCTTGAGGGTTTTGAGGGCCCACTCGGGCTTACCCATAATCTGCAACATATTATTAACCGTCATTTTGGGTGGCATCGCCAGTCCATTCCGAATATCGCGGGGGCGGTAACCAAACGTAGGTACATCGCATAAAATGACCAGCACCGGACACTGCGCAGCAGCGGCTCGGTTAATAATGTCATCTCGTAAAGAATCTTCCGCCGGGTGGTAAAGCTGAAACCAGGCCTTGCCTTCAGTTAGCTCACTCGCTCGTTCAATACTACTGGTGGTAACCGTACTTAAAATAAACGGAATATTATGCTTACGGGCGGCTTTCGCCAGAATCTCCGGGGCATTCGGCCACATCAACCCTTGCAGCCCCACCGGGGCAATCCCGAAGGGTGTGCTATATTCGGTTCCGAATAACGTAGTTTTGGTACTGGAACCTTGATGATCTCGTAAGTAGCGAGGCATCAATTGAATTTCTCGAATGTCGGAAGTATTGCGGCGCAGGTTGACATCTTCATTGCAGCCCCCGTCCAGGTACTCAAACGCAAATTTGGGAATCTTCTTTTTAGCTCGGGTTCGTAGATCAGCAATGGAGGGATACTTGGAGTTGTATACCAGCTTCATAATGTAGTAGGTTGTTATTATATAAGTAGGGAAGATAGGGCTAATTTGATACTATTTTAGAATAAATTTTGCGTATTTTTCTCGCTCACTACTTGTTTAGTGCTCTATGCACTACGAAGAATTCGTAAGCAGAAGTATTATATATCTTCAGTAGTTCACCGAAATAATTTACTAGGAATGAGTACGCAAGCCCTTCGCGAATCGATGATAGCCAATCCACTACAACATGTTCCCGCCTGGACGGTAGCGGCTTTTGACCCTACCGAGGGGGATCTTCCCCGGCGCTCTCTAGACCAGAAAGGGCTACAGCACTATCTGACTGCTCTATCTGAGGCTGGGGCACCCGGAGTACTCTTGGCTGCCTCCACCGGTTGGGGACACGCCCGAACTTTTGAAGAGCACCAGGCTACGCTCATAGCCGCGGGAAACTTACCACTCCCAAACTGTATAAAACAGTCATTACTTAGAATAGAAGATCCGCTGAAAGATAATGTGAGCCTACTAAGAAAGCTACAGCAACTTGATTACGGAATTGTATGGACTCGAAGAGGAAGTCAACTTCTGCCGAAAGCTAGTGATGAAGAAGTAGCCGATTATATGCTGCCTTTAGTAAGAGAGGCCACACAAATGAACCTTCCGGTAGGTATCTATTCTATTTCTACCGTAGATAAAGCCCCGCTAAAGGTAGGTGCGGCCAAACTATTATTGCAAAAATTAGGGGATGAACTTGCCCGAAGAGTAGTAGCGGTAAAGATCACTGAACCCAACTTTGAGAATAGCACCCTTACCTATCTGAATGACCCAGTGTTTGTGAATAAAAAAATAGTACAAGGTTGGGACGAATTTTATGGCCGAGCGCTAAGAGAAGGTACGGATGAAGAGGGCGTACAGCACTGCGGAGCTACTTCCGGGGCAGCGGCTTGTATGGTGTACGCTTACCAGGTGATGTATCAAGCCGCTCAGAAGAATCAATGGGATAAACTAGCTCAGATTCAGCAAGTAGTTTCTAAAGTATTTTACTCCATGCAAGGAGTGGATAAAAATCTATTCCCCGACCTGCAAATTGCGAAATGGATGATGGGACTGGGGCATCCCTTAACCGAAAGTAGATCCAGCGATGATGCCCAACCGGTGCTGGATACCCTTGCCAAGCTGGCAAGATCGTCAAACCCCGAACATGTTCAGTTGATTATTGATAGTTTACTTATCATGCAAGACCACCCTAACTATCAAAGCCCCTTGAAGAAAGAATTGACTAGCATCATTCAATAAGCTGAGCGACATCTTCTATCATTGGTGTAGTTTGCGAGTTATTAATTTGATGGTCAGCGCAGTACAGCACCTGATGCCGAAGTTTTGGATTCTTACTACATTCGTTGTATGAACAACGACCATTCATCCCGACGTACCTTCCTGCAACAAATCGGTTTAGGCTCTTCCCTATTACTGACCCCCTCATCGGGTTTCTCCTTATCCCATCGTTCTTCTACTGACCTTTACCCTACCCTAACGTCCTTTCAAAACGAAGAAGGAGACTACCTGCTAAGAATAGGAGTGCGGTTTAAGGAGCTAGCCAAGAAGAACGTTTCGGCAAACGTACAGATCAACCACGGAAGCATTCGCCGGGCTACGTCCTACTTTATGGAAGTTGAGCGGTGGGAACAAAAAGTAAACCGTCTTTCCTGGCAAATGTCGGGTTTAACTGCTTATCCCTACACCGTTGTCTGCTGGATCACTCCGGATGAACAACCACCCGAACTAAGGATTCAGCTTGACCGAAAAACCACTATTTCGCTCCCTGAGCTTTTTGCCCAGCAAGGTCTGGAATACTCAACGGACACGCTAGATGTATCGGTGGGTTTATTAGGCTCACAGGAAATCAGCACAGTGGATCCATCTTTTTTCAGTGTCCCATCCGAAAGCAATCGCTTTCAGTTTGCCGTCATGGCCGACCCTCAGGGTGGTGATGCCCAGGATATGACCAACGGCAGCATCACCCGGATGAAGATTCATAATGCCTTTGTAGAGAATAGTGTGGACCTGGTTTCCCTGCTAGAAAACCCCGCCTTCTGCCTAGTGCTGGGAGATATTGTGGACAGCCAGGGGCAGCAAACCAATTTTGAGCAGATGCACACCTACTTCCAGCAAGCCGAGGCCCCCTGGCTGTACGGCGTAGGTAACCACGAAACGAAGTACCGCCTTACCTTCGGAGCTCATTATGATTTCTCGGGATTCAGCAACTATCTGGACGCTCAGAAGAAAATCAATGGAATGGATAAACTGCTCTATTCTTTCAATATAGGAAGGTGGCACTTCATCGTCTGGCCCGACCCCTTGCGAAAAACCTTCTGGGAAACCCATCCACACTACTTTGACTGGCTAGCGCGTGACTTGGAACAACACCAGGATCAGCCCACTTTCTTCTTACAGCACGTCCCCATTCACCCCATCGGAATTGACCCGCTAGTAAGCTACGTGGAATCGGTAGAAGTAAAGCGAACGCTCCTGGATATACTGGCTAAATTTGGTAATGTGAAGTATGTACTTAGCGGCCACGTGCATATTCCCCTGATTGCCTCACTGAAAACCGCTGTTACTTACCAAGGCATGAACCTAATTAACCTACCGGCAGCCGGCTTCCGCCCTAGAGGTTTTGGCGAAGAAGACATTACCGGAGGCCCCGTGCAGGGTATTGCGGTTGCCAGCATTGAAGTTGATAATGCGAAAGTAGCCTTTCATACGGTGACCGATGAAGTTTATGACTACCCAGATAGCTTTCGCGAGTTTTTTCCTAGCGAGCACCCACTTTGGCTTAAGCATAAATGGGAATTAGAGGTTAGCGATAAAATCCGAAACGGTAATTTTTCGGAAGGGCTATATAACTGGCATCGCCGCTTTGTGTACGAAGAAAACGAAGATCCTTCCAATAGCTGTGAAGTACGTCCTTGGCAGGATCAATCAGCTTTGTACCTCTACTCGACTAGTCGGGGCTACCGGGTACCGGGGCAGGACCGGCTGCCGCAAACCATCAACCGGATTTGCCAGGCGATTTCCTTAAGCCCTAATCAGCCACCGGTTTTATCCTTTCAGTACCAGGTAGATGAGAAGAACTCTAATCCTGAAGAATGGGTGGGAGCTTTTGTGTGGGTAGAAGGGTTTGAACAAGACCTGAAAAAACTGAACCAGGTGTACGCGATTGGTAAAGCCTACGGTAATTTACGCGATAATCATCGGGCAATGAACCCACCTCCCACCAGTTTCCTTGATTTGCCAATCACAACTGAAGCCAATGAAGTATATCTGGATATTGCCCTTAACCATGAAAAAACGCAGGATAGCCCCTTTGCTTCTCTTAATTTGGATAGATTAATTATAAATCTCGGTATCTGGACGGCCAACGAAAAGCCCAATCAGCGTATGGGTGTTTACTTTACCGATTTCCACCTGTCCACTAATAGTCCCAATGAAGCCATCGCTACCAAACACCCCGAAAGTATCTGGCGCAAGGGCATTGACCACATTGCTGGGGAACACATCAATGTAGAAGAACGATACGTACCACCCCAACGGAGTTAAGCGGAAATTACATTTTTTGGGTGCAGAAAGTCTCTCATATTAGGTCAAGAGAAAGGTACACTGTTGGCTAAGCAGAGTTAAGAAATACTAGATTAAGTAAGCACTAGGACAAAATAGCTGGTTACTTGCTATCCGTTGTATTGGCTCATGGTGCGCGCAATGCCAATTGTACAAAACGCTAAAACCATTTCGGCGGCTCGATCCATAATCTCAGGCAGTTGGTCTAGTTCTTCGCGAGGAAATTGACTCAGTACATAGTCCACCTGCTGTCCTTTGTGAAAGTCGTCTCCCACTCCCATCCGAAGCCGAGGATAATTCTGCCCGCCGGTCAACTGTTCAATATTTTTCAAACCATTGTGCCCAGCACTAGAGCCTTTAGCACGCATCCGTAACGTCCCAAAAGGCAGGGCAATATCATCGGTGAGCACCAGTAGATTCTCTTTGGGTATCTTCAGCTCTTGCAGCCAATAGTTTACGGCTTTGCCACTCAGATTCATAAACGTGGTAGGCTTTATCAGGTACAACGTTCTTCCTTTATGCTTTACGCTGGAGACTTCCGCTAAGCGACTTACTTCAAAAACCTCACCTTTCTGCTCAGCTAGCCGATCAAGTGTTAGAAATCCGATATTATGCCGGGTAAGTTCGTATTTCGGGCCGGGGTTTCCGAGTCCTACAATCAGGTACTTCATAGGCAAAAAAAATCCTGTTCTGAGATAGAACAGGATTCTTATATAAAATGATTAACAGTTTATAGTTCGGCTTCTGCTTCCACACCTTCCTCTTCACCTTCTTCACCGTCAGACTTACCACGCAGTGCCCGAGGAATTTCAATAACGGCTACTGAGATGGCGTCGTTATCCATAACCTGATAACTTCCTCTCGGCACATCCTTAACTTTCACCGACTTACCAAAGTCAAGATCAGTAACATCAACTTCAATATGATCAGGCATATCTTTTGGCAGTGCTTTGATACGTAAGAAGTGACGCTTATGCATGAGTTTACCACCCTTAGAAACTCCTACGGCAGTACCATTTAACTGTACCGGAATATCCATCTTTACTGATTTGCCTTCGTGTAACTCCAAAAAGTCAGCGTGCATAATCATCTCGTTCACCGGATGAAACTGAATATCTTGTAATATGCAGCGTTTTTCTACTCCTTCAATGTTCAACGTCACGAAGTGAGCCTGATCAGTATACACCAGTGGCCGGAACAAAATCATGGGGGCGTAGAAATGGGTCTGCTCGTCGCCACCGTACAGTACGCAGGGAACGTTACCTTCAGCGCGTAAGTGCTTAGCTTCTTTTTTGCCGAGATTTGCTCTTTGATACCCTATAATCTCTAACGTTTTCATAATAGATTAAAATCTAGATTGAGAAATAAATAAAGGACTAATTGATTCGTATTTATGTATTTTTTTGATAGCACTAGAGAACATCTCCGCTACCGAAAGTACTTTGATCTTAGCACACTCTTGCTTGAGTGGTATAGTATCGGTAACAACCAATTCTTCGAGTTCTGAGTTCTCTATATTATTGTAAGCTGCTCCTGAAAGTACCGGATGAGTAGCAATAGCTCGTACTGACCGAGCGCCATTTTCCTTTAAGACACCAGCTGCTTTACATAATGTACCAGCCGTATCTACCAGATCATCTACAATTACTACATCCTTACCGTCTACATCTCCGATCACCTGCATTTCAGCTACTTCGTTAGATCGCTTACGGTGCTTATCACAAATCACCATATCAGTATGGAAATACTGAGCAAAGTTGCGCGTGCGTTTCACTCCACCTACATCGGGCGATGCAAATATTAAGTTCTCGCGAGAAAGCTGTTGTAAGTACGGCACAAATATGATGCTCCCACTAAAATGATCCACCGGAAAATCAAAGAACCCCTGAATCTGGCCAGCGTGTAAGTCGCAGGTCATCAGCCGATCAGGTGCTGCCGCAGAAAATAAGTTAGCCACTAACTTGGCTCCGATAGCTACCCGGGGTTTATCTTTACGATCTTGCCGGGCGTAACCGAAGTAAGGAACTACGGCTGTTACATATTTGGCACTGGCTCGCCTAGCCGCGTCAATCATCAGCAGTAGCTCCATCAGGTTATCCATCGGCGAGAAGGTAGACTGCACTAGAAATACATCGCAGCCTCGCACTGATTCGTTAAAGTAGGTAGAAATCTCTCCATCGCTAAACCGTTCAGCCGTTACTTTTCCGAGCGTTTTGCCGTAGGTTTCGGCAATTTTTGCAGCAAGATATTGGGTAGCAGAGCCTGAAAAGATTTTTACAGTAGCCATGAGTAAGTCGTTCTAACTGATGCCCATAAACACCAATCCCGATTCGTAGGAATCGGGACAGTTTGCCGCGCGATTGAAAGCAAGTTGTCCGGCAAGGACTCGAACCCTGAATAAAGGCACCAAAAACCTCTGTGTTACCATTACACCACCGGACAAGCAATTGGGCTACAAATGTAGAACAATAAGTATACAAAGGCAAAAAATGAATTGTTCATTTTTCTGAATATTTTTCACCCTTGATTTAGTACTTATTTTAGGATGTTAACTGCTCTTGTTCCCCTCATATCAGCTTTTTTGGTATGTAAGTTGCACGTAATGAATAAGTCCTTTTTAGTAATTGGTATTTTTTCCCGCTAGATAATTCATGAAATATCCATATATTATAATTTTTTATATGATTAATTGTTTTTTTTAGATATAAATACGCTATATTTACAGATAAATATTACATCGTAATAAGAAATTACTCGGTCAATTACTCATTGATATGGATTTTCTTTACAAATTAAAAAGAAGCCACTACTCAAAATCGCTACTTACTGCTCTGTTGCTGATTGATATTTTGATAATTATCGTATCATTTAGAGTATCAGTAAGTCAAATAACAGTCAATAACGCCGACTACTTAGCGTTTTACCAGCCCTTTTTGGTTATTACGGTATTGCTTTGGGTTATTACCTCCCTGTTCTGTGATGTGTATCAAACGGATAATCTGAGAAAAATTTCCACAATATTAGTCAGTACGCTTCTCAGTTCTATATCGAGTGGAGTGATAATTGCCCTCTACGTAGTATTCTTACAGCAGCATAGCTACCCTCAAGCATTCCTAACCATATTTGTTGGCCTTAGCGTAAGCTCTCTGATTCTGATAAAAATTCTGCTGTTTTTAGGTTACAAAAAGTATCGCTCTTTAGACAAAAATAGAAAAAGGGTTATCATTATAGGTTATACTCCTACTGGAAAGAATCTACACAACTACTTTGTGAAAGACCAACCATTAGGATATAGGTTTATGGGATTTTTTGATGACGGGTTAAAATTTGTTAACAACGAAAATGACTTTCGAGGAAATTTGAGTCAGGTAAAGCAATTCTGCTTGCAGGAGCATATTGATGAGATATACTATGCTCTACCAAATAACATTACCTATGTGAAAGACCTAGCTAAATTCGCGGATGACAATTATATCTATTTTGGTATTGTACAAGATGCAGGAGGCCTAGACCAGATGAGTGTCGAAACTCAGTTATACGATAATGGGCGTATTCCTATACTATCGCCCCGACGTGATCCTCTAAAAATCTTTTACAATCGACAGATAAAGAGAGCATTCGATATTTTCTTTTCTTCAGCGGTTATCTTATTTCTATTCCCATTTGTTCTCCCTCCTATTGCCTTGTTGATTAAGCTGGACTCATCCGGACCAATTTTTTTTAAACAACTGCGCAGCGGCCGAAACGGAAAGCCTTTCTGGTGCTATAAATTTCGGACGATGAAGGCAAATAATAAGGAAGCTAACTCCAAGCAGGCTGAGAAAAATGATTCGCGAATCACTAAAGTTGGTCAAATACTCCGAAAAACAAGTTTAGATGAACTACCTCAGTTTTTCAATGTATTTCTAGGTGATATGTCAGTAGTTGGCCCCCGTCCTCATATGCTAAAGCATACCGAAGAGTACTCAGAAATTATTGAAAACTTCAAAGTACGCCACTTCATTAATTCAGGTATAACCGGATATGCTCAGGTGAATGGCTTTCGGGGAGAAACCAAGGACGATGAACTTATGAAGAAAAGAGTTGAATACGATACCTGGTACCTCGAGAATTGGAGCTTGTCATTAGACATAAAAATCATTTTCCAGACCGTCTGGAACGCCGTACGGGGTGAAGAGAACGCTTATTAAAACTTAGAATTTGTTTATACTTTATTGATAGAGATATGAAAATTAGTGTATTTGGATTAGGTTATGTAGGAGCAGTTTCATGTGCTTGTTTTGCTAAGATCGGACATCAAGTGATTGGTGTAGATGTTAATCAGAAGAAGGTCGATCTGATTAATGATGGTAATTCTCCTATCGTAGAAAAGGACTTGGACGAGTACATCGCCGAAGGAGTCAAAAAGGGTAGTATTGAAGCAACAACTGATATTCATTACGCAGTACAAAACTCCGATATATCCATCATTTGCGTAGGTACTCCGAGCCAGATCAATGGTAACATTGATCTTTCGTATATCTACCGGGTTTGCGATGATATAGCCCACTCACTTAGAAGCAAAGATTCTTATCATACCGTAGTAATTCGTAGTACTGTAGTGCCTGGAACCATCCAGGAGTGTGCACAAATTATTGAGGGAATTTCGGGTAAAAAACATACAGAAGATTTTGGGGTAGCTTCCAACCCTGAGTTTTTACGGGAAAGTACAGCTATCTATGATTTCTGGAATCCTCCCTACACCGTTATAGGTACCAACAGCCCCCGAAGTGAGCAACAACTGGAAGAGTTGTACCAGTCTATTGATGCACCTGTCTTTAAACTAAAGCCTGAGGAGTCTGAAATGATTAAGTACGCTAACAATAACTTTCATGCCCTCAAAATTACTTTTGCTAACGAAGTGGGTAACATTTGTAAAGAACTGGGCGTAGACGGTCACAAGGTAATGGAAGTGGTTGCCCGCGATACAAAGCTGAATCTCTCTCCTTACTACATGAAACCTGGTTTCGCCTTTGGTGGTTCATGCTTGCCGAAGGATGTGAGAGGACTAAACTACCGTGCCCAGTTACTGGATGTTTCTACCCCGTTACTAAACAGCTTGTTACCAAGCAATTCCTATCAGATACAGCGAGGCCTGCAGATGGTATATAACACTGGTAAGAAGAAAGTAGCCTTTTTGGGGTTTGCCTTTAAGGCAGGCACTGATGATCTACGCGAAAGCCCTATGGTAGAGATGATAGAGACGTTGTTAGGAAAAGGGTACGATTTGAGTCTTTATGATAATAATATCTCTTTATCTAAGCTAATGGGAAAAAATAAAGACTATCTTACAGGTCATATTCCCCATATCACTCGTTTATTAAAAGAAGATATTCGCGAAGTGATTAAGGATGCTGAGGTTATTGTAATTGGAAACAAATCTCCCGAATTCAAGGAAATTATGTCAGAAATTGGTTCTGATCAAACTATTATTGACTTAGTGCGGATTGATAAAGCAAAAGTAACTAACGAAAATTATGTCGGAATTTGCTGGTAAGCACGTATTAATCGTGATTGAAAACCTGCCTGCCCCCTTCGACCGGAGGGTTTGGCAGGAAGCAACTACGCTCAAAGAAGAAGGGGCAGACGTATCTATCATCTGTCCTAAAATGAAAGGATATACCGATTCTTACGAGAAAATCGATGGTATTGAGATCTATCGCCACCCTCTACCCACCGAGGGGCACGGGGCGATAGGCTATCTATTTGAGTACTCTATTGCATTATTTTGGGAGTTGATACTAAGTGTCAAGATTTTTCTAAAAAAGCGGTTCCATGTCATTCATGGCTGTAATCCTCCCGACTTAATTTTCTTAGTTGCTCTTCCTTTCAAATTGCTGGGTGTAAAATATGTCTTCGATCATCACGATATTAATCCTGAACTGTACATTGCTAAATTCGAGAAGAAGGGATTGTTTTACCGTGCTATGCTCTTATTCGAACGGCTAACCTTCCGGGCGGCTGATTACAGTATTGCCACCAATGAGTCTTACCGTAGAATTGCTATTGAGCGGGGAAAAATGAAGCCGGAAAACGTAAAGGTAGTCCGTAGTGGTCCAAGCTTGAAGCGTTTAAAGCTTACCTCAGGTAACGAATCTTACAAAAAGGGAAGAAATTTTCTGGTTGGATATGTAGGCGTAATTGGCGTACAGGAGGGATTAGACTTGCTTCTGGACTCGGTTCAGTACGTGGTTAAACGACGAAAAGATGTTCAGTTTGCTATTGTGGGTGGAGGAACAGCTCTCGATGAAATTCGCTTGTTAGCTGATGATTTGGGACTATCTGATTACGTAGACTTCTACGGCCGAGTGAGTGATGAAAAGCTAGTAGATGTGCTCAACACCTGCGATGTGTGCGTTAATCCGGATAAACCTACTGAGATGAATAATCTTTCTACCATGAACAAAATCATGGAGTATATGGCTCTTAAGAAGCCCATTGTGCAGTACGATCTTAAGGAAGGTCGTGCTTCAGCTCTGGAAGCCTCGCTCTACGCTAAAAACCACGATACCATTGATTTTGCTAAAAAGATCATGTGGTTGCTTGACCACGAGGAGGAACGAACTAAGATGGCTGAATTTGGCTATGATCGAGTGCTCAATCAGCTATCGTGGGATTATGAAAGGATTAACCTCATTGACTTTTATCGTAAGGCCTTTCGGTTAAAGCCTGCTCCTTCACGCTCAGTACAGCCAGTATAGTCTAGGTAAATATAGAGACCAAGAATTGAAGCATCAGTGAGTCACTGATGCTTTTTTATTTATTAATCTTTCTATTTACGTATACTTTGGAAGTGGCAAGAAAATTGAACTAGACGTAACAGACCCGAACAATTGGTAAGTGATCTACCTTCTTATCATATAACTATTTGAATGAAGGTAACTTATTGTACCTAATCTTTATTGTTATGAAACGTACCATATTTTCTAGTATACTAATTTTCTTTCTGGTCGCCTGTTCTACTGTTCCTCTGACTGGACGTAGACAGCTAAGCTTGATCCCCAACAGTCAAGTTCTACCCATGAGCTATGATCAATTCACCGAAGTGAAAAATACAAACAAAATTGTAACTACAGGGTCTGACGTTGCTATGGTAAAAAGATGCGGCACCAAGATCCAAAGAGCTGTGGAGCAATACTTTAAAGAGCGAAACCTGAGCGATCAACTTAACGGTTTTGAATGGGAGTACATATTGATCGATGAGAACACGGTCAATGCTTGGGCTATGCCTGGTGGTAAAGTAGCTTTTTATACAGGTATTCTACCGGTGACCAAAGATGAAACTGGGTTGGCTGTCGTGATGGGTCATGAGATCGCCCATATCGTAGCCAATCATGGTCGAGAGCGTATCAGCCAGACCTTAGCAGCACAGACCGGACTAAGCTTAGCGGCAATTGCTGCTGGGCAAGGCGGAGCCTCACTGACAGGTGATATGATCCTTCAAGCAGCTGGTGCTGGTACTAATATAGGTTTGCTGAAATTCTCTAGAACCCATGAGAAAGAAGCTGACCAATTGGGACTTTATTTTATGGCCTTGGCAGGATATAATCCCCAAGAGGCAGTGTCATTTTGGGAGAGGATGACAGCCCTTAGTCAAGGCCAGGCACCGCCGGAGTTCCTATCAACTCACCCCTCTTATGGAACTCGTATTAGCGAATTGAAAAAGAACATGCCTAAGGCACTGGAATACTACAATAAAGCGAAATAGGGGTTCTTTGACTGTGTCGGATACAGGCAAACTTGGCCTAAAAACCCATACCCAAGACTAAAAAGTATTAGGAAAAATATATGAGATAGTAGTTAGTCAACAGTTATAGAAAACAAACACTATGGATTAATAACTAGATCACCACGAATATACTTTTTGTAGTTTTCACAAGTCATACGACCACTTCCTTCGCTGTAGGGGCAAGTGCGGTAAACGGCATTACCCAGCGTACCCCGTTCAATAAGTACACCACTACCCTGACAGACTGGGCAAAGTACAAATGGAACGCTCTCACAGTCAATCTGTTGAGGTTGGGCTTTGCTCTTTATAATTGATGGTTTCGACGATTTCCTCTGCTGGGCTAAAAAGTCGGTTTCGGCCAGCGCCAGATACTCTTTGGCCTGATCAAAAAATTGGCCAGGGGTTCCTTTGAGTTCAATATACTTGTTTAACCAGTCGATACTTTGCTTGTATTTCTCCAGGTGGTAGGAATTCTTTCCGAAGTAAAAACATAATTCCGCCGGTACCACTTTAACATCTTCCAGAACTTTCTGAAAATAGAAATCAGCACTGTTGTAATCACCCTGATTCATTAACGTAACTCCCTCCTCCATCTTCAGCATCAAAGCCCGATATTCAGGGTTCTCATAATCCTGGCTAACACCTAGCGTAGAAATCAAAAGCAACAGAAGAAAAGCTAATAAGCTTCGGATCATATACCAAACACTTTCAATGAATACTACAAAAGTACTATAAGTACGCATAAAATAGTAGAATCGTGCCATGCTTTAGCAAAAAGCAAGGAGTAAACGTAACTTTACCTCATGAATGATTTAGAAGAGAGCACACAGTTGATGCTTCAGTTTAAAAAACGAGATAGACTGCTGCCGGTAGTCGTACAAGAGAATCTTACCGGACAGGTGTTGATGGTAGGCTACGCTAATCACGAGGCCCTTCAACTTTCAATTACAAGTCGTTACGCTACTTTCTGGAGTACCTCCCGTCAGGAGCTTTGGACCAAAGGAGAAACCTCTGGTGACCGATTGCGTATTGTAGACATTTGGGTCGACTGTGATCAGGATGCGTTACTATACCAGGTTGAATTGGAAGGTAGTGGTGTCTGTCATACGAAAACAGCTGATGGACATACTCGGAAAGCCTGCTTTTACCGCAAACTGGATCTTAGTAGCCAATCCCTGATTTTTGATCCACTGCTTAAAACTAAAACCGAATAAGCCGATTTTTTATCTCAAGTATCTAAAAACATTCTTCTAAATTTACCGTCAAACAGCATAATCGTATTTCTTACTTATGAGCCAACCATCCTACGACCGCTATCCTCTTGCGGTTACCAATAGCCTTTCCCGAAAAAAAGAAATATTTAAAGCGATAAATCCGCCGTTGGTAGGTATGTATCTTTGTGGACCAACGGTGTACGGCGACCCCCATTTGGGTCATGCCCGTTCAGCGGTAAACTTTGACGTTATTTTCCGCTACCTCACGTTCTTAGAATATAAAGTGCGCTATGTACGAAATATAACTGACGTTGGGCATCTGGAGGATGAAGTAGCCGGTACGGGAGAGGATAAAGTTTCTAAGAAGGCTCGTCTGGAGAAACTCGAGCCAATGGAGATTGTGCAGCTGTATACTTATCGTTACCGCGATGCTCTACGACTACTGAATGTACTTCCTCCCAGTGTGGAGCCTACCGCTACAGGTCATATTTTGGAACAAATAGAGGTAATTCAGTCAATTCTTGAGCACGGTTACGCTTATGAAAGCGACGGGTCAGTGTACTTTGATCTGGAAAAGTATGCACAACAAAAAGACTACGGACAATTGTCCGGAAAAGTATTAGATGATCTGATTTCTGGTAGTCGGCAAACTGAAGGACTGGACGAAAAACGTAGTCCCCACGACTTCGCTTTATGGAAAAAGGCCAGCCCGGAGCATATCATGCGCTGGAATTCTCCCTGGGGTGAAGGCTTTCCCGGCTGGCACCTCGAGTGTACTGCCATGAGTACGAAGTATCTGGGCGAAACATTTGATATTCACGGAGGAGGACTCGATTTACAGTTTCCGCACCACGAAGCAGAAATAGCCCAATGTCATGCTGCATTCCATAAACAGCCAGCAAATTATTGGATTCACCATAATCTGATTACCATTGATGGGCAGAAAATGAGCAAATCACAGGGTAATTTCATTACGCTGGAGCAATTGTTCACCGGTGAGCACCCACTGCTGGTACAGGCTTACTCACCCATGACGGTTCGTTTCTTTATACTTCAGGCTCATTACCGAAGTCCGGTCGATTTCTCGAATGAAGCCCTTCAGGCTGCCGAAAAAGGATTAGTTCGTCTTACCAACGCACTAGCAACCTTAGAGAAACTAGACCACCAGCCTGCTGAAGCGGATGAGGTGCTAAATCGGGAAATTAACCAACTATGCGAACAGTGCTATCTGCACATGAGTGATGACTTTAATACCGCTCGGCTTATTGCAGTATTATTTGAGATTGGTTCCAAGATTAACGGTCTCTATAATCAGCAAATCACGTTATCATCACTTGATTCCGATACTTTTCAACGAATGCATAATACTTTTCAAGGATTTATTGGTGAAGTATTAGGCCTCAACGCCGAAAAATCAGATGATAGTCAGCAACAGAAAGAAGGACTTATTCAGCTTTTGATTGATATTCGGAATAAAGCTCGAGCAGATAAAGATTTTGCAACCTCCGATCAGATTCGTGACCAATTAAAGAGCCTCGGTGTACAGCTTAAAGATGAAAAATCAGGCGGCACAACCTATTCCTTCACAAACTAATCCTATTCTTGTACGTTATACTGCTACCTCTGCGTTATTCTAATACCATATACTTTTAGAGGAACCTTACACTACTTGGTTATTCCCGCATTTAGTATGGTAAAATGGACGAATATACGCTAGGTTTTGAAGTAAAAAGATATGATACTATCAGGTAAGGAAATTGAGAGACTGCAAGAGAAAGAAATTCATATTGATCCGTTTTCATCTGAACAGCTTAACCCTAACAGTTATAATTTACGATTGCACAGCGAGTTGCTCATTTATCAAAATCAGCTACTCGACATGAAGCAAGATAACCCCGTAGAGAAAGTGATCATACCCCAAGAAGGGTACATTTTAGAGCCTGGAAAGTTATATCTGGGACGAACTGCGGAACGTATCCGGGCCGACCATCACGTACCGGTTTTAGAAGGACGTTCCTCTATTGGCCGTCTGGGTATTCTGGTGCATTTTACCGCAGGGTTAGGAAATATTGGTTCTGATGGGTACTGGACACTAGAAATATCCTGTGTGCAGCCAGTGCGGATCTATCCTGATGTAGAAATCTGTCAGATTTACTTTCAGGAGCTGAGGGGGGAGCATATCAAGTACCAGAGTAAGAAATATCATCATTCGGATATTCAACCTAGTCTTCTTTTTCAGGAATTACGTTAAACTAACGTATGCTGTCACAAATTGCCAAAGGGTGCATTCGGTTCTATCAGTACGCAATCTCTCCTATCCTGGGAACGAACTGCCGACATACGCCCACCTGCTCTCAGTATACGCTGGAAGCTATTCAGGAGTGGGGAGTAGCAAAAGGAGCATGGCTAGGTCTAAAGCGGATTGCCCGCTGCCACCCCTGGGGAACTCACGGATATGATCCGGTGCCCAAGAAAACTGATAAGGTAGAGAGTGACTAAGTAATGCAAAAATTCCTCGTTCATTTGTTTTACCTCTACGTAAAAACCTTTGCCTCTACCCTACGTGTTACATACTGTAAACGATTGAGAGAAAGATATGTCAACGGATGAATTTTACATGCGCCGAGTGCTTGAGTTAGCCGAACTAGGAAGAGAGAAAGTACCTCCTAACCCCATGGTAGGCTGTATAATTGTGAAAAATGGAAGAATTATTGGCGAAGGCTGGCATCAGGAATACGGACGAGCCCACGCGGAACGTAATGCCGTTGACAGTGTACAAAACCCAGAGGATATTGTCGGCAGTACGGTATATGTGAATTTAGAACCCTGCTCTCACCACGGAAAAACACCTCCCTGCTCTGATCTACTGATTCGTCACCGTGTAGAACGGGTAGTTATTGCTAATATTGACCCTAACCCTTTGGTAGATGGCGGAGGTATTCGTAAGCTGCAAAAAGCAGGTATTAAAGTAGAGATTGGAGTCTTACAACAAGCAGGTGAAATGCTCAACGCTACCTTTCTAAAGCGGATGCGTCAAAAAACAAGCGCCGAATCAATTACTTCTTAAGATTTTCTGTATCCGGAGAATCATTGAAACTCCCTAGCATTTTGTTAAGTTTGCGGGAATTTCTATTGCACAGGCCATGCACTTACATAATCGCATTGATCGCAAAGTTTTAAAGCAACAAATTCAGGAAAGTGCTGAAGAGAGGATCACGCTTTCCTTTTATCAGTACGCACATATTGGTAACCCATCACTTTTTCGTGACCATCTGTATCTTCAATGGTCGGAGATTGGAGTACTTGGCCGGGTCTACGTTGCTACCGAAGGTATCAATGCACAGATTAATGTTCCTGAACAAAGTTTTTCTGAATTTCAAGAGCGGCTTAAGACAATTACCTTCCTTAAAGGGATTCGGCTTAATATAGCGGTTGATGATGATAGCAAGTCTTTCTACAAACTCAAGATTCAGGTAAAGAAGAAGATAGTTGCGGATGGCCTGTCCGATGAGACTTTCGACGTTACCAACAAGGGGGTCCATTTGCAAGCTGAAGAATTTAATGAATTAGCTGACGATCCGAATACGGTTATCGTAGACATGCGAAACCACTACGAAAGCGAAGTTGGCCATTTTGAAAATGCAATTTTACCCGATGTAGACTCTTTCCGGGAAGCACTACCTGAAGTAGAAAATATTCTTCAAGACCATCAAGATAAAAACATTGTAATGTACTGCACTGGTGGTATCCGCTGCGAAAAAGCCAGTGCTTACTTTAAGCATAAGGGTTTCCCGAATGTTTTTCAGTTGGAAGGCGGCATTATCCACTATGCCCGACAGGTACAGGAAAAAGGAATAGATAACAAGTTTAAGGGGAAAAATTTCGTTTTTGATGAGCGCTTAGGCGATCGTATTACTGATGAAATTATCAGTCGCTGCCACCAGTGTGGCGCGCCCTGCGACACACATACTAATTGCCGAAACGAAGCCTGCCACCTGTTGTTTATACAGTGCGACAGTTGTGCTAAAAAATACAATGGGTGCTGCTCCTCGCAGTGTCAGGATTTTGTGCAGCTTCCTGAAGAAGAGCAAAAACAACTGCGTAAAACCAAGCAGCAAAAACGCAATGTATTCCGCAAGGGCCGTACTAATCACTTAAAACACTAGCTGGAAAGCTAATTACCTCACTTACTCGTGGCCTCTCGGGCCATACGTCACATCGCTATAACACAACTTTAGTTTCTAACGATGAACGATGTAAGTTACTGAATTCATTTAGCTAGTTAGAGAAAAGAACTGTGATCTACATCCTGAAAAGGACACGTTTACGTTTTTGTTAACTTACTCCAGTTCTATCTAGCTCAGTAAAACCAGAAGCCTTCTAAATTTTTGGTTATCTGTTTAAGCCAATTTTATAGGATAAGCCTCCTCTTTGAGAGTGCTCCTGAGAAGCACTAGGTTAAGAATGATATAATTATCGTCTAGTACCTATAATGTACTTTTTCTCTTCGGTTACGATTCAATCACTTTATTATTGGTATTATTTTTACATATAATTTACAAAATGCTAGTAAAATATAATTAATACCATAAAGAAGGACTGTTTAGCCCCACATTAATTACGCTTATTAATGCCAAAAGTAAAGTACTACTACAATACAGAAACTTGTAAATACGAGCCCTTAAAAAAATCTACAGCTCACATCATTATGGATGGTCTGTTGTATATTTCGCTAATTCTGATTGGGGCAGTATGTATATTAGTTATCTACTTATCTTACTACGACTCACCCAATGAGAAATTACTTCGGAAGGGTAATGAGAAGTTAGTTTTTCGTTTAAAAATGTTGGACAAAGAAATGGGCCAGATGGACCGTTTACTAGGTAAGCTACAAAACCGGGACGATAAGGTATACCGTACTATCTTCGAGCAAGAGCCTATTGCTTCTTCCATCCGGACTGCAGGTATCGGTGGTTCGCGGCGCTATCAAAGTTTAATCGAGCAGAACCTTGAAAGTGAAGAATTTCTACTAAAGTCGCTTACAAAGTTTGATCAGCTTAAGCGGCAAATGTATATCCAAACCAAATCGTACGACGAACTGCTAAGTTTGGCGAGAAGACAGCATATGATGTTGGCTTCTATTCCAGCAATTACCCCAATCTCACTCAAGCAGTCTTATCTCTCTTCCGGATTTGGTATGCGCTTTCATCCTATTCACAGAATAAAGAAAATGCACACCGGAATTGACTTTGGTGCCCGAGTAGGTACCCCAATCTACGCTACTGGGGCAGGTAAGGTAACAAAAGTATCTACCCGTTTCACTGGTGCCGGTAAAAATATTGAGATAGATCATGGCTTCGGTTTTAAAACCAAATACTTTCATCTTTCGGAATTTAATGTAAAGGTAGGTCAGCGAGTTAAGCGAGGCGAGCTTATCGCTTACAGCGGCAATACCGGCACATCATCCGGTCCTCACCTTCACTATGAGGTAGTAAAAAACCGAAAGAAGGTAAACCCTATTCACTACTTCTATCGGGACATCTCTGATAAAGAATTTGAGCAGCTAGTAAAACTGGCTTCTATTGAAAACTCTTCTATGTAATCCGTATCTGGGGTTCAGAAAGCTCAATTGAACTGGGTAGTTTGAATGGCTAAGTAGCTTCTTTAACCTTTCGATGACTAGCTATCCGTTGGAAACGTTTTACTTTGCGATACCGGCGGATAAGCGGATAGGCAAACACCGATGCTAGAATAATACTAGTACCTAAATAAAATTGAGGGGTCATCTGTTCTCGCTCACCAAACACCAGTACAGCCAGCAAGATACCGTAAACTGGTTCCAAATTATTCGTTAGGTTCATAGCAAAAGCAGTGACATACTTCATAAGCTCTACCGACATAGAATAAGCATACACGGTACAAACTAAAGCCAGCACCAGTAACCAGAGCCAATCCATTGCTGAAGGGTTAAGGTATAGTTCACCATTAGAGCTAATCCACTGTTGATAAATGGGAAAGAACAAGGCAATACTAATTGTAGCCCCTACCATCTCGTAGAAGGTCACCAGATAAGCATCGAAGCGCTTGCCGAAGTTGGCATTTAAAACTGTAAAGACTGAAGCAATCAGAGCCGACAGAATCGCCATGCTAAGGCCTAATGCATGATTGAGCTCGAAACGAAAAATAACGTACAGTCCTACAATCACTAAACACCCAAGAAATACCTCATAAGCCTGTACCTTCCGCCGAGTCATAATCGGTTCAACTAACGAAGTCCAAAGTGAACAGGTAGCCATACCTGCTAGCGTAACTGACGCGGTAGAGACCCGCGCTGCACCAAAGAACAAAATCCAATGAAGTGCAATAAGGGCTCCGGTCCCCAAGAGTGGACCAATCTGCCCAGCTACTTTAAAGTCAACTTTACGGAACCATAACAACAATACCAACGCGGCTGAGGCTACCAGCGTCCGATAAAACACAATCTCTACCGATGGGATGCTAATTAGAAGGCCTAGTACCGCAGTAAATCCCCAGATTAGTACAATAAAATGAAGTAACGCGTAATGCTTAGTACGAGCAGCCATTAGCGACGAACAGTGTAATAGAGCAGAATACCTACTGCGGTAAACACGATGTTCGGCAACCATACGGCCAACATAGGGTCCATAGAATTAACCTCGGCAATGCTGCGGGCAAAAATGAAAAAGATAATATAAATAAACGCAATCAGGAACCCCAATGCAATCTGATAACCCGATCCTCCCCTACTCTTTCGTGCCGACATTATTACCCCAATAAATGTGAGAATGATAGCCGTAAAGGGCGACATATAGCGGATATACTTTTCTACCAGGTAGATAGGAATATCGGTAGCTCCTCGTTCTTTTTGCCGAGCAATATATTGATCTAATTCGTTGAGTGTGAGAGTTTCGTATAAGCCGTAGGTGCTACCAAAGTCTTTGGGAGAGATATTGAGCATTGTATCCAGAGAAACTCCATTTGAAATTTGCTCTTCCTCGCCGTCAAACTGGTGAAGCGTCCAATTCTTGAGTTGCCACTTAGATTGAGTTGAATCCCATTCTATCCGACGAGCCGAAAGTTTTTGCAACATCTGATTACCCTGAATTTGCTCCAGTGTAAACCGATAGCCCACATTATTACTATTATTGTAGCTTTCCATGTAGGCGTACAGTTCGGGAGCTACCTTGATATGGATATTCCGCTCATCGTAGTAGAACGGACTCTTAATATACTGCTGCTCGAATGCAATACGATCCTTATTGGCATTAGGAATAACCCAACCATTTAGAAAAAAACTGACCGCTGCGATAAGTGAAGATCCAATAAAATAAGGCACTAGTAAGCGAGGGAAGCTTACCCCGCTACTCAGCATAGCTACAATTTCAGTATTACCAGCTAACTTGGCGGTTACGAAAATTACGGCAATAAAGACAGTAATCGGGGTAATTAGACTGGCTAGCCAAGGAATGTAATCTAAGTAGTAAGCAATAATTTTTCCTGCGGCCAATTGGTGCTCTAAAAAGTCATCATTTTTTTCGGTAAAGTCGATGACACAGACAATCGATACTAACAAAAGCACCACAAAGCCGAAGGTGCCCAAAAACTTTTTAAGTATATATCGATCCAGTATTTTCAGCATTTGCGTATTCTACTTCTAACGGTTTATCGAGTCACTTAAAGTCTCTGCATAAATTTAGGAATCATTTGATCCTTCCAAACAGCAAAACTTCCCTCTAGAATTTTCTCTCGGGCCTGCCGGGCTAGCCAAAGATAAAACGAGAGGTTATGCACGCTGGCAATCTGAGCACCTAACATCTCCTTAGCGTGTACTAAATGGCGTAAATAAGCTTTGCTGTAGAACGTACTTGCGTAGCCGCCTAGTGTTTCGTCTATAGGAGAAAGATCGTTTTTCCACTTTTCGTTCCGGATATTGATAATTCCCTGGGTAGTAAACAGCATTCCGTTCCGGGCGTTACGGGTAGGCATTACACAATCAAACATGTCCACTCCCAGCGCGATTGATTCCAGAATATTAGCCGGAGTTCCTACTCCCATCAGATAGCGGGGTCGGTCGGCCGGTAAAATACTACATACCAACTCAGTCATCTCGTACATTCTTTCGGCCGGTTCACCTACTGCCAATCCGCCAATAGCATTTCCTAGGCGGTTCTGTTCCGCAATAAATTCAGCCGACTGCTTACGTAGATCGGGAAAAGTACTACCTTGTACAATTGGGAACAAGGCTTGTTCATAGCCGTAGAGCCCATCCGTCGCATCAAACCGCTCGATGCATCGCTTTAGCCAACGGTGCGTTAGGTGCATGGATTTTTCAGCGTAATCATATTCGCAGGGATAAGGGGTGCACTCATCGAAAGCCATGATAATATCCGCACCAATCGCCCGTTGAATATCCATCACGTACTCCGGGCTAAATGTGTGCTTAGAGCCATCAATATGCGACTGGAAAGTAACTCCAGCTTCCTTAATCTTTCGTATATCCGTGAGAGAGTACACTTGATAGCCACCGCTATCGGTTAAAATCGGACGATCCCAACCGTTAAATTTATGTAAACCTCCTGCCTTTTGTAGCAACTCAATACCTGGTCGCAAATACAGATGGTAGGTGTTTCCGAGAATGATGTCAGCGTCAATATCACTTTTTAGCTCCCGCTGGTGAACTGCTTTTACTGTGCCCGCAGTGCCCACCGGCATAAAGATAGGTGTACGAACTATACCGTGATCGGTAACTAATTCACCTACCCGTGCGTGGCTTTTCGTATCAGTCTTTTGAAGCGTAAATTTCACTGAGTATTATTTTCAGCTAAACCGGTACCTATACCCGTTTTGCAACTATGAAATAGGGAATTCAGGCTACTGTTTTTTTCTTAATTTGGCTAACCTGTCGCTGCTTTCTCTGTTTGTACCATACGTTGAGTACTACCCCAGCAATTACCAGTATCATTCCCACGTAGGTTAGTGCGTTGAAGGTTTCACCAAAGAACAAAAAACCGAAAAACAGCGCGTAAATAATGCTTAAATACTTCAGATTAGCAACTTTCGAGACCTCCTCAGCTTGATACGCTTTGGTCATGAAATACTGAGCAAACTGAGTAAAAATACCAATTCCCAGTAGTATCAACCAGTCCCAGCCAGAAGGCATCACCCAGTTAAAGATAGAGTAGATACCGGTGAGCGGAAGCGTTACCAAAGGAAAATAAAGCACAATGACCAAAGGGTGCTCAGAGTAATTAAGTTTTCGGATGATTGTGTAAGCCATACCTGAACCTCCTGCCGCCAGAACTCCCATCAGCAAATGAACAGGCTCCATGCGCGTTTCAAACCCACTGATCACTAGCATACCAACGAATGTAATCAGAAAGAAAAACCACTGAAGCGTCCATACTTTTTCTCTGAGCAGCAGCATGCCGAAAATAGCCGTAGCGATAGGAGCTAAAAACTGTAATGTGATGGCAGTAGCTAATGGAATATCCTGTAGTAAAGTGAAGTACAGCACTAGTGCTACTGCTCCGAAAGCTCCCCGGGCAATTAACCACCTGCGGTTATTTCCCCATATATTCACCCGCTGAGCCCGCAATACAGCGTAACTCATCGCCAGAGAAACTACACAACGAAAAAACACTACTTCTACTGCCGGAATATGAGGTACTAGTTTCACCAGTACATTCATACAGGCAAACAAAAAGGTGGCCAGCAGCATATAGCGAACGCCGGGAGAAAGAACCATAAATTTTAGAAGAAAGAAAAGGTGAAATTGTTTAGTACGTAGCGTACTCTTTAGGGTTGTAGTTGACGCCTTTTAGCACTAAACTTTGCTAACCTCAACCGTCTGAGGAATATCTATGTAAGCTGGTTCCTCAACTACCTCAGGTTCGGTAAATGGAATACGGAAATAGAAGCGGCTACCTGCGCCCACTTCACTTTCAACGTATATTTGCCCACCGTGAGCTTCTACTATTTCTTTTGATATGGCTAAGCCTAATCCTAAACCGCCCTTATTCTTCTTACCGTTGGAAGACAACTGGACGAACTTATTGAAGACGCGCTTGGCATCTTTAGGGGTGATTCCCGGCCCGAAATCCCGTACCGAAAACTCAATAAAATCTCCCACTTGCCGGATTTTGGCAACAACTTTTCCATTTTCGGGAGAGTAGCGAATAGCATTGGTTAGCAGATTAATCAGTACCCAGGAAATTTTCTCGGGATCAATCGTTATCTCTTCAACCTGAACTTCGGTGTTACTACTCAATGATAGATTTTTCTCCGCTAGTTTCGCTTGAACCGGAGCTACAGCATAGTCCATTAATTCGTTGGGGTCAACCGGCTTTTTATCCATCTGAATTGTACCACTTTCAGCCCGGGCCAGATCCAGTAGTTCGGTTACCATTTTTACCAATCGTTGCACCTCCTGCTTCATAGAACCTACTATCTGAGACTGATCGTCGGATAACTCACCCAAACGCGGATTTTGCAGAAGCATCAGGCTCATGTTCAGTGCAGACAATGGTGTTTTCAACTCGTGAGATACTACCGCCACAAACTTGGATTTGGCTTCGTCTGATTCTTTGAAGGTAGTAATGTCTTTCAGGATAATGATATAACCTATAAAGCGACGGAAAGAGTCTTCGCGCCCATAAACCCGCACAATTTCTTTGGTAAAAAAGGCCTTTTTTCCGTAGTAATCATCTACTCTTAGGAAATTATGCGCTTCTTCGGTATCCGGCTCATTCGAGTGTACCGACTTTGCCCGAATAGCCTGGTTCAGTTCCTGTATTACTTCGCTCTCTGTGAAATCGCTCAGTTTTTTCCCCAGTAACTCTGGATCTTCTTGATTGATGATCTGCTTTCCTGATTCATTTACCAGAATGATCCGTTTATCTTCATCTAACACAATCAGACCGTCCCGCATGCTTTTTATGATAGATTCCATCCGACTCTTCTGTGCCTGTACCTCTTCAATATTTAGCTTTTCAAACTCCTGAAGTTTGATAGACATCACATTAAAGGCTTGAGCCAATTCGCCCAATTCACTACGAGAATCTACCAAGATTTTTTGATCATAATCCCCTTGAGCAATCCGTCGGATTTTTTCGGTAACATCAGTAATAGGTTTCACAATAGCGTGTGGCACTTGGTACAGAGCCCACCCTACGATAATAAGTACCAAGACCAGAATTAGAAATACGTAGATTTTGGAACGAAAATATAATTTCTGAGCAATTGCATCTTTCTGACTCAGTTGCGCGTGATTTACAGAGGCTAACTGCACACAATCTTCGCGGATGATTTCATTCTGCCGTTGTAAAACCGAAAAATACAGGCCAAGCCGCTCTACCTCTTCTGTATACTCAAACTGACCAATATTCTCTTTGTACTTAAGATACTCGTCACTAACCTGATTAAATAGTGCTTCTTCTTCTTTGCCAGATACATTGTTCTGACACAGAATCAGCTGGTTTTCAAAAACTCCTAACTCAGTCTGTAGAATATCTAGCAGGGTGGAGTCGTCATAGTTCGTCCCTAAACAAATTTTAGATAAGATCTGATCAATCTTGGACAACGAAACAGTCATGCCTTCTGTTGCCTTAATAGCCCGGTAGTTATCTTCCAGAATCTTATTGGAAGCATCACCCAAATTTCCCAGATAGTAGATAGTAGCTCCTACGAGCAAAAGGGTAAGGAATAATATTAACAAAAACCCGGAAAATATCTGCGCCCTAATCTTCATTCTCTGATAATGCCATTGGGGGTTCACCCACTGTAAACTATTAGTCTTCTTTGGCATATTAATTACAAGAATTGGTCAAAGCACAAGAAATGGTTAAAAAACACCCTAAATAAGGTATATTTTTCATCATATTGATAATCGAGGTATCAGACTGAAAGCTTGTTAATTCTAATTATGAGTTGATGTTGTACTCTTTGAGCTTGCGATACAAGGTAGCCAAACCAATATCCAATCGTTTAGCTGCCTCTGATTTGTTTCCGTTCACTAATTGAAGCACTCTTAAAATATGAGCCTGCTCAACTGATTTCAAATCAATCTGGCTGGGGTCGGCAGTAGCGTAATCAGCCAAGGCCGGACTTGCCGCATGTGAATCCATATTATTAGGCATACTCCCCCCAACCGTGTTGTTTGCAATTGGGCTTCCGGTCGGTAAGTTGCTGGTTACCGAAGTAGGAATAGGTCGGACTAGCTGTTGGTTTAAAATTTCGCTGGGTAACGCATCGGGAGTAAGCTTATCGCTATCAGCCAGAATCACTGCCCGTTCTACTACGTTACGCAGTTCACGGATATTTCCCGGCCAATCATAACGCTTGAGATAATCCAGAAACTCCGGATCGATACTTGAAATTGATTTGTTAGCCCGCTCGGCGTGCTCTTTTAGTAGATGCATCACCAGCAAGTCTATATCTTCCTTCCTCTCCCGAAGAGCCGGTAAGTCAATAGTAAAAGCGCTTAATCGGTAGTACAGATCACGACGAAACGCTTCGTTACTGTCACTAATCAAATCGCGGTTGGTAGCGGCAATGATCCGAATATCCACCGGAATTGGCTCTGTCTCTCCTACCCGATTAAGAGTACGAGTTTCCAGTACTCTTAATAGCTTCGCTTGAAGTTCAGGCGCCATCTCTCCTAGCTCATCCAAAAAGATTGTCCCTCGGTCAGCGGCTTCAAAGTATCCCTTTTTATCAGTAGCCGCTCCGGTAAACGAGCCTTTTTTATGGCCGAAGAGTTCAGATTCTTGCAGATCTTTGGGAATAGCGGCGCAGTTAATCGCTACAAACTTACCCTTGCGCCGACGGCTAGCCAGATGAATAGCTTCGGCTAATAGCTCTTTACCCGTTCCGGTTTCTCCCAGCAGTAGCACGGTAGTATCGGTAACTGCAACTTTTTTGGCTAATTCCAGCATACGCTGAACAGGCAGCGAATTACCTACTATTTTAGAAAAACTAGATTTCGAATCTAGCCGGAATTCCATCTCCTGCAACTGCCGATTAAGTGCAGCTTTCTCCATCGCTTTTTGCACCACCAGCGGTAAGCGCTCATCGCCATCTCCTTTAGCTAGGTAATCAAAAGCACCAAGTTTCATAGCTTGTACACCATCCTTCACGTTACTGAAGGCAGTAAGTACCACTACTTCAATTAGCGGATATTCTTTTTTGATAAACTTAGTAAGATCAATGCCGTTAGCATCGGGTAGGTTTACATCAGTCAGTACCAAATGGATGGTTTCGTTTCTTAACACCTCCCGACCGGCAGCCACATCACTGGCTTCAAAGATTTTATACCCTTCCAGCCCTAGTATCCGAGCTAGTAACCCCCGAATACTTGCTTCGTCTTCTACAATTAAAATCGAATAACCCCGAACATCCATAAGTAAGCTCAATAGTTTAAATGGTATTGCAAAATTACACCTTTATTAATCTTTGAAAAATTACAAACAGTATAATTACTAAATCCGTTTGTTTTCTGGTTAATGTACTGTAATTCAAAAATTTTGTCTCACAATTTCTGATTTCTGTAGTCCAGGTAATTGCACTAAGTATCGGAAATTTTACATTTAATTAACTATGCCGCTAAAAGTTCATCAATCTGCTCCCGATTTCACTCTGCCTTCTACCAGTGGTCAACATTTCAAGTTAAGCCGTGATCTGGCCAATCAACCAGGAATTATTTACTTCTACCCTAAAGATTTTACTCCGGGTTGCACCCAGGAAGCCTGTAGCTTTCGCAATTCGTTTTCTTTCTTTCGCGACTTAAACATTACAGTGGTAGGAATTAGCCGCGATTCCATTGATTCGCACCAAAAATTTAAGGGGCAGTACCGACTACCCTTCGAGTTGCTATCAGATAGTGATGGAAAAGTGGCAAAAGCCTACGACGCACTGGTACCGTTTCTGAAAGTAGTGCGCAGGGTAACCTATTTGCTAGATGCTAACCACAAAATTGCTGCGGTTTATGAGAATATGTTTGGAGCTGAAAAGCATATTCAGCAGATGATAGCTTCGGTGAAGAAGACTAGCTAAATGATCAATAGAAATGGACGATTGGAATAGACCTATTCTACGATCATTCCGTCTTTAATCTCAACTTTCTGGTCGGCCATATTGGCCAGTTCCTCATTATGCGTGACGATAACAAACGTTTGGTTGAGTTCATCTCGTAAACGAAAAAACAAATTGTGAAGCTCTTCAGCGTTACGAGAATCCAAGTTTCCGCTAGGCTCGTCGGCGAAAACTACTGAAGGGTTATTCATTAATGCCCGAGCTACAGCCGTACGTTGTTGTTCTCCTCCTGACATTTCCGAGGGCTTATGGTGCAGTCGGTCTCGTAAGCCCAGCCGTTCTAGTAGTTCGGTAGCCCGCATAGTCACATCTTTATCTGAAGCATGATTAGCCAGGTAAGCCGGAATACAGACATTTTCTAAAGCTGTAAATTCCGGAAGTAGGTTATGAAATTGGAAAATAAATCCTACGTAGCGATTACGGTACTCTGCCAATTGCCCTCCTTTCAGATTGGTTAATTCCCGATCATCCAGAAATACTTTGCCTCGGTCGGGTTTATCCAACGTTCCTAAAATGTGCAATAGTGTACTCTTACCTGCTCCAGACGCTCCCACGATAGAAACAATCTTGCCCTGCTCCACGATCAGGTTAATTGATTTTAGCACCACCAGGTTACCATACCGTTTCACAATATTTTCCGCTCTTAGCATCGTAGAATTCGTTTAAAAAGCTAAAATTAACAGTATTTTTAATACCTTCGTCAAAAATTTTTTTCTGCATGAACATACACGAGTATCAAGCCAAAAACCTACTACAAGGTTACGGAGTACAAGTTCAACAAGGTATTGTGGCCGACACCCCCGAAGGTGCCGTAGAAGCTGCCCGAGAGCTAAACGCAGAAACCGGTACCGAATGGTATGTGGTAAAAGCGCAAATCCACGCCGGAGGCCGCGGAAAGGGTGGTGGAGTAAAGCTGGCTAAAAGCCGCGACGAGGTAAAGGAAATATCCAAGCAAATTTTGGGTATGCAACTGGTTACTCCACAAACCGGGCCGGAGGGTAAAAAAGTGCATAAAGTGCTAATTGCTGAAGATGTTTACTATCCGGGTGAGAATGAACCTAAAGAGTATTATCTGAGCATATTACTGGATCGGGCCAAAAGCTGTAACGTAATTATGGCCTCTACCGAAGGGGGAATGGATATTGAGGAAGTGGCTGAAAAAACACCAGAGAAGATTATTAAAGAATGGATTGATCCGGGCATTGGTCTACAGGGCTTTCAGGCTCGTAAGGTTGCCTTTGCCTTAGGTTTGGAAGGAAAAGCCTTCAAACAAATGGTAAAATTTATTCAGGCATTGTATCGCGCCTACATGGCATCCGATGCTTCTCAGTTCGAGATTAACCCTGTTCTTAAAACTTCAGATGATAAGATTTTGGCGGTTGATGCTAAAGTAAACCTAGATGATAATGCACTATACCGGCACTCGGACCTGGTTGAGTTGCGTGACCTGAATGAGGAAGAAGAACTAGAGATCGAGGCCAGCAAGGCTGGCCTGAATTACATCAAACTAGATGGTAATGTAGGCTGTATGGTGAATGGTGCCGGACTTGCAATGGCTACAATGGATATTATCAAGCAGTCAGGTGGCGAACCAGCTAACTTTTTGGATGTGGGAGGAAGTGCTAACGCCGAAACGGTAGAAGCTGGTTTCCGAATTATCCTGAAAGACCCTAACGTAAAGGCTATTCTGATCAATATCTTCGGCGGCATTGTTCGTTGCGACCGGGTAGCCAGTGGTGTAGTGGAAGCTTACAAGAATATTGGTGACATTAACGTACCGATTATTGTCCGACTACAAGGCACTAATGCTGAAGAAGGTGCTAAAATTATTGAAGATTCCGGATTAAAAGTCTATTCGGCTATTCTGCTGAAAGATGCGGCAGATCGAGTAGAAGAAGTTATTTAAATGATAAAACCCCTTCTGAAATGCTTCGAAAGGGGTTTATTATGTTTCTTAACCTAACTCTTAGTTATTTTTTGTAATTGATAGTTCAAGGGTACGCGCTTCACCATCTACGGTGATCTCTACAGTTTTGTCGCAATCGCCCTGTCCGTAATCAACGGTTACATCAGCCTTGCCTTCGCGCGTAATACTACGAACACCTTGCGTAGCCATGTAGATACCTTCAGAAGCACAACTTTGTTTGTATACTAGAGGTGAGGTAACGGTTGATTTATAGGCTAGTCCATTACGATTGTCTCCTGAAGCTTCGCCTTCTACTGTAAATTCACCGCTAGTACGATTCCAAGTTTTTGTGAACGAACCGGTTCGCTCAATCACCCGACCATCTTCCAAGGTAACTTTTCCATCAGTTAAGGTAACGGCCACTTGGTATACTCCGGTTTCCAATAGAGTATACACCCGAGTACGGGTTCCTTCAACCTTCTTTCCGTCCAGGAAAAAATCTTGAAAGGTAGTAGAAACCGTGTAGGTACTTTCATTTGTATCAGTAACTCGAGTGATGATCATAGTTCCCTGACGCTCTCGTCCTTTTGGCCCCTCACAGCTTTCCTGAAAATCGAGGGTAACTATTTTAGTGAAAACTCGATCAGCCCATAGTCGCTCTACTCCCCGACCCACGCAATCACTCATCATAGCACTTTCGCTATTTTCCAAACGTCCGCCTTGGGCATCGCCTTCATATTCAGCTGCTTCATCGCTAATTAGATCAATATCTTCAAATAAATCATCAGCAATGGCTTCATCGATAGCAATAGACTCTGCTTCATCGCTACTAGAAGTAATTTCTTCTCCATCTTGATTACAAGCAGAAAAGGTAGCTAAAATAGCTAGCGACAATACAGTCGAGAGGGTTTTCCAATAGTTTGTAACTTTCATATTCCTACTGTTTTAGTAAATGATACTCGTTAGATACACGGTAGGCGAAAAGGTTTAATTCTAGTAAAATAATTTTTTCGCTATTGTATTTAACTATTTGGCGATTCACCAAATTTCTAGCAAATACCTATCGATGAAAATTATATTACTATTGGAAAAGTACGCTCGTTAGTTTTACTGAAAAAAATCAAAAACCAAAAAGGCCTGGATAATTAGGAAGAAAGGTCGGTAGGTAAAATCAGTAGTTCAAAAATGGCTGCCACTCTTTACGCATAGAACCCGAATGATCGCGTAAAAACATAAGATAGGTAGGGCGTTTAGGTTTTTCACTAAGTTTCATGTTAGCTTCGTGGGGAAGGCGGTCACCTTTGCGAGTATTGCAAGGTTGGCAGGCAGTGACCAAGTTTGCCCAACTAGTTTTCCCACCCTTCGAGCGAGGGATCACGTGGTCGAGAGTAAGATTTTTAAGAGAGCCGCAGTACTGACAAGTAAAATTGTCCCGTTTAAATACATTTTGCCGGGTAAGAACTACTCCCCGGTACGGCAGGCTCACGTACCGAAAAAGCCGGATGACGGCTGGCATCGGAAAGCTTTTATTCACCGTACGAATCACTCCATCCTCCGCTTCGGTTAGCAACTCCGCTTTATTGAGGAAGACAAGCAAGAAAGCTCGCTCCATTGAGCAAATCGTGAGTGGTTGATAATCCTGATTTAATAATAGTACACTATGTTTCATGATCGCTTTTTCTGAGTATTCAGGCGGCTTAACCCTTAAAACTTCATCCGGTCTAATTCTCGCTTGGCATCCTTTTGTTTAATACCATCTCGTTTATCATACAGCTTTTTCCCTCGGGCCAACGCAATATCAAGCTTAGCCAACCCCCGACTGTTGATAAAAAGGCGGGTTGGGATAATAGTTAAACCTTTCTCATTCATTTTGCTCTCTAATTTAGCCAATTCTTTCTTTTTCAAAAGAAGTTTTCGCTCCCGGGTCGGCTCATGGTTATAATGAGTGCCCTGGCTGTAGGGAGAGATATGCATTTGCTTAACGAATAACTCCTGATTGTTAAAGTAGCAATAGGCCTCCTGTAAGTTTACTTTTCCTTCACGAATAGACTTTATTTCCGTACCCATTAGTTTCAGACCAGCCGTGTAAGTATCCAAGAAATGGTACTCAAATCGGGCTTTTCTATTTTTTATTGATATCTGACTGGAGAACTTTGCTTTTTCTTGCTTGGCCATAATAAATTCAAAAACTACTCAACAAATTAATCCCAATGTAATTTAGAACGGATAATTGGGTAACCCAATCAACCAACCGGATAATGTTAGGGTTTGGTAATTAAATATTTGAAATAACCCTACACCCCAGTTAAAAGTAGTATTCTTGCTTCTACACCAGTAATTTTTTTACCAAATTGGGCTCCCACTTTAAAACGGCAAACTATGAAATGGCAGGAAAAAGGCTGGCTAAAAAAATATTTAGCTACCCGGCATCACTATATTTTGCACCAGGAGTTTCAGCGGCTAAAAGCTCAGAAGTCTTCAACTGCTGCGTTTGATCAGCTTATTTACGAGTTGATGCAAACCACCGGCTTGCTGTATGGTTATCCCGCCCAAATGCCCTACTCCTATAAAGCACTGTTGAAATCAATAAAAACCGAGCAGCTCACCGATCGTTCGCGCTGGAAAATTATTTTACTGGAATGCTTACTAAACAGTGCTCTCACGGCCAACCGGTACCGTCATTTGAGAAAAGAGGTTGATTTTGCCGATGCCATATCGGAAGTGGGCTACCGTATTGGTGAGTACTATATTTCACTTTACCCTGATATTCAAACTTCTACCAAAAGCAGCTTATTATCTCGCAGTAGAAAAGCCGGCGTAGAACTGTCAGAACGAGCTTTGGAAGCCCGTACCCAACATACGATTTCCCAGGAAGAATTTTGGGGAGCTATTGTGCATAGTGCCCTGTCTTTTATAGACGTCTATTGTTTTCATCCCTGGATACAGGCCTATCCCGACGATAAGAAGAAAGAAAAAGTAGTACAAGGACACGCCCACCTGCGGCTGTTGATGCTCTACGTGCTATCTTCGGCAGCTTGGGCGAATAAGATCCTTGAAAAGGAAGAGAAAGATTTTCTGCAATATTATTTATCCCTGGCTCAACTTCCGGATAAACTCAAGGAGCAAGGAGAGAAAATGATTGAGAAGCGAATAGGTATGGCTGATATCAAATGGCAGCAGGTGAAATCGCCCGTGATGAAGCGCTATTTGCTGGAAATGGCTACTATGATCATTTTATCTGACAAAGTTATATCTAAATCAGAGCGGGAGTTTTTAGATGAGCTTCGGAAAAAACTGAATCTCTCGGAGCAGGACGCTCAGGATAGTATTCTGGCGGTAGAAAGCTTCGTAGTAGAGCATTGGCAGAACATACCTTATCTTCACCAGAATAAAGATGTAGAAGCTATGAAAATGTATCTGCTGGCCAAGCTTAAGCTCTATCTTCAGCAGCAGTTACCCCAGTTGCAGTACTATTTAGAAGAGCAAGATGACCTGAATAGTTTACTGCAACGCTCTCAGATAGAGACTATTGATACTAGTGAACGTAAAAAGATCAGGCAGGGATTGCTGGATGCTATACAAACGACTCCAGCCTACCAAAGCGTAGTAGTGCCTCGCTCAGTACTGACCTATTCAGTATTATTAGACACCTTGCCCGAAGCACTATTTACCAGTTCTCAACCTGAAAGAAGCTAATTACTGCTCCCAAATCGTAGGCGGGGATTGGGGCTAGCTCCGAGAGAGTCAAATTGCCCTGCCAGATACTGGTAATGGGCAGTCATGGCGATCATAGCGGCGTTATCGGTACAATAGGCTAACTTAGGAACAAACACCTGCCACTGCTTCTCTCCAGCAATGGTTTGTAGTTGTGATCGTAATCCAGAATTGGCCGATACGCCGCCCGCTATGGCAATTTCCCGAGTACTAGTTTGTTCGGCGGCTTGCGTAACTTTTTCCAGCAACATACTTACTAAGGTATGCTGCACACTAGCGCATAAATCAGCCAGGTTTTGCTCCACAAATTGCTCGTTTTGTCGTACCTGCTCGCGCAGAAAATATAGTACAGCTGTTTTAATCCCACTGAACGAAAAATCGAGTCCTGGCACCGAGGTAGTGGGAAACGAGAACCGATGCGGGTCACCCTGCTGCGCCAGCCGATCCAAATGGGGACCTCCCGGATAGGGTAAACCCAGTAGCTTGGCAATCTTATCAAAAGCCTCGCCCACGGCATCATCCTTTGTTTCCCCAATAATTTCCATCTCCAGATAATCCCGTACCACCACTAATTGGGTATGTCCACCACTTACGGTTAGGCAGAGAAAAGGAAAGCTGGGTACAGGTTGATTAATAAAGTGCGCCAGAATGTGCGCTTGCATGTGGTTTACTGAGATCAGCGGAATCTGTAATCCCCAAGCTAGCGACTTAATAAATGATGATCCTACTAATAAAGCACCCAGCAAACCTGGCCCCTGCGTGTACGCTACCGCACTCAGCATAGTTTTTGTTATATTTGCTTCTTGAAGAGCTTGATGCACCACTGGTACAATGTTTTGTTGGTGAGCTCGTGAGGCCAACTCCGGCACCACACCACCGTAATTTTCGTGAACCGCCTGAGTGGCGACAATGTTACTTATCAACTCCCCGTTTTTACTAATAGCTGCTGCGGTCTCATCGCAAGATGATTCTACCGCCAAAATTATCGGGGACGATGACCTGGAAACAGTTGTTACTGTATCAAAACTCATAATAGGTAAGGGATTAGACAATATTGTCATAAAATAACAATGCTAATCAATACTAGCTTAACGTTAGTTACAACAAGTAGGGTGTAAAAAACAGATTGAAAGAACAAAGTCCACATATCGCTCTCAGAGTTACAAGAAAGATTTTTCGATCTTTTTTGTGGTTGTTAGTGGGTTTAATTTTACTCTTAACTTTACTTGTGGGCGCGTTACAGATACCCCAGGTTCAGACCAGAGCCGTACAGTACCTGGCCGAAACCATCACCAAACGAACGGGTTTCTCTACTTCTATACAGGGAGTACACATTAAATGGTTCGATACTGGAGTACTGGACAGTGTGGTTATTCTGGACGACGAAGCTCGCCCCATGATCATCGCCAACCAACTCACCGTTGATTTTGATATTCGGACCATTGCTAACGATGGTAATATACTGCTCGATGAAGCACGAGTGCAGGGCGGAGTACTCAACCTGCGAAAAAATGCCCTGGATTCCACACTGAATATTACCCGGTTTATTGATACGGTAAAGTCCATCTTGCGTAAGCCCCGTACCGCAAAGGTGCGACCTTCTCCCCCGGTTTTTACGATTAGCGATGTGGGATTACGGGATATTACCTTTCAATTTTATGATGCGGGTAAAACCTTGATTCCTGATCGTTTCGACTACAATCACTTTACTCTCTACGATATCAATGCGGATGGTTCCAATCTTCGGATTGTAGCCGATACGCTGCAAGTGGATGTCCGCAATATGCGCGGCTATGAGCCGGATTACGACTTTACCATTCACGATTTCACCGGTTTTTACCAGTTTACTAACCACGACATGACTTTCCGGGACTTTGAGTTGCACGCTGGTAACTCCGTCCTGCGCGACTCGTTGGTATTTAATTATAGTTCAAAAGCCAGTCTGGGATACTTCAACGATAGTGTTACCCTGGTAGCAAAGATTCGTGACTCAGAACTGCATACTAAGGATTTGACTCGCTTTGCTCCAGCCTTGCTTGGTTATGATGACTTTTACCGGGTTTCCGGCGATTTTGAGGGTGAGGTCAGCGACTTTACTCTTAGTGATATGACTTTTTCGTTCGGGGCTAACAGTACCCTAAGTGGCCGCGTTAGCTTTGATGGCTTGCCCGAGACTAAGGAGGCTTTTACTGATTTGCAGCTTCGCGAATCCCGAATAACTCCTTCTGACCTAAAACAATACGTCAATAATGATGAGGCCTACCGCACCGTCCGGAAATTTGGTACGGTAGACTTTGATGCAGGATTTTTAGGGTTTCCTAATGACTTTGTTGCGAACGGACAGTTCTCTACCAAGCTAGGATATATTGATTCGGATATTAACCTGAAACTATTCGATACACCAGTTTATTCGGGAAATTTATCGCTACAGGATTTTGATCTGGGTACGCTAACCGACGACACACTTCTGTTACAACAAACCAGCTTTAAGGGATATATTGAAGGAGAAGGGGTAACTGTTAATGAAGCTAGATTCGATCTGGAAGCAAAATTTGACTACTTAGGCATTAATAATTACAATTATCAGAACATCGAGACTGATGCTCGCTTGGCCCAATCGTTTTTTGAAGGACAGTTATCTATTGATGACCCCAATCTTAGGTTTACGGCTAACGGAACCTTAGATTTCCGCGATGGAGCTGAACGCATTAAACTCACTACCCAACTAGATACTGCCCTCTTCCGAGAATTGAACCTCTCCAACGAACATATATTTTTGAGTACCAAGTTAACAGCTGATACTCGTGGACTAAAAATAGATGATTTAGTAGGAAGTGCCGCTTTCGATGACCTGACGATTGCTTATCAGGATAGAGAGTTGTTTGTAGATTCACTACATTTTGTCTCTACGCTAGATAGCACTAACCGCAGAATAGCGCTACAAACCGAGCGCATCCAGGCGGAGTTAAACGGAGATTTTAAATTCACCACACTGGCTGAGGATATTCAGACACTGACTAAGGAGTACCTACTGATTTTCAGGAATAATGAAGAAGACTTGAAGGCCTATTATGCCGAAATAGAGGTGAAACCGGTAGAATGCTACGATGATCAGTCGTACGAAATTACCTACAAACTTAAACTAGCCAATGTCAATCCGCTGATTCACTTGTTTGTTCCTGAACTCACCCTATCCCAAAACCTGCAAGCTAGTGGGCGAGCTACGGGCGGCTTTACCAACATTTTCAGCTTCCAATCTACGTTCGATACAATTCAGTATCGGGATCACTTCTTTTACGATAACGAAGTTGATTTTACCACCTCCAAAATTGTAGATAGCACCAGCGTGCTGGCTATGCTTTACCTACACTCCGAACAGCAAGATATTGCCACTACCAATTTGCAGGCTCCTATGGAGGACCTATCGTTTGAGGCCATCTGGAACGGTGAGCATATTGATTTTCAGCATTACATCCGCCGACAAAACACCAACAACTTTGCCAACCTATTAGGTGAGTTAGAGTTTCTGAAAGATAGTACACTGGTTCGTTTTCAGCCTTCTAATCTTCAGGTGTTGGATCAGGTTTGGCAGTTTTCGCCCCAGAATCAGGTCATAATCTCCAACCAAGAGGTATCATTTGATCAATTCAGGTTATTCAGTGAGACTGAGAATCTCCGTCAAGAGGTGTCGGCCATCGGTACACTGTCCTCAAACCCGGAAAAAGAGCTAACGATCAATATTAGTAGTTTTCAGATAGACAACCTGAATCCGCTGCTAGAGGAACAATACCAGGGGGAGATTAACGGTTTCCTGGACTTGAGGGGAGTACTACCCAACCCTGACGATACGCTCAATCATCTGATATTGAATAGCGAACTGGCAATCACCGATTTCTCGATTAATAACTTTACTGTCGGTAATATAATCGGCCTGGCCAATTGGAATAACCAGCAGCGTAATCTGGACCTGGACGTGATGGTTAATCGGGATGGTAACCGTATTATTTCGGTAGAAGGTGAATACAGCCCTTTTAATCAAAAAAGTCAACTAGACCTGAAAGCGACCTTACAGGGTGCCCATATTAATGTAGCTGAGCCTTACGTTGATGACATCTTCACCGAAATAGAGGGGGTTGTAAATGGTTCTATCGATATTTCGGGGAGTCTAAATTACCCTATTCTGAGGGGGAAAGGGATGGTTGCTGATGGGCATATCAGAATCAACTACCTAAACACCGACTATTCCTTTAATGGCGGAGTATTTTTCGACGATAATACCATTGGAGTGGATAGTCTGATCCTGAAGGATTCCCGTAACCAAATTGCAGTGTTTGACGGAGGAATATTCCACGATGGTTTTCGCGACTTTGTGCTTGACCTAAATGGCACGCTCAATAACGTAGAAGTACTAAATACCTCCATTGAAGAAAACGATATGTTCTACGGAAGAGGCTATGCTACCGGAACCGATTCTTTCTTAGGGGCTATCAATAATATGGATATTACCGCTCGGGCTAAAACCGAGAAAGGAACCAAGATTTATATTCCGGTTGGCGGTATAGAGGGAGTAGAACAATCCGACTTTATCAAATTCGTGAACCGTAGCGACTCTAGTCTGGTAGCCGAAAACAACCTCGATAAAGTTAACCTCACTGGTCTCAATCTGGACCTGGATATAGAAGTAACTCCTGAGGCCTACGGTGAAATTATTTTCGATATAAAGACCGGTGACATTATCCGAGGACGGGGGCAGGGGCAATTACAAATGCTGATTAGCTCTCAAGGTGATTTCAATATGTTTGGTGACCTCCGCTTTGTGGAGGGGGGGTATAATTTTACCCTCTACAACATTATCAATAAGGAATTTAAAATAGCCCCTGGTAGTAGCATTGCCTGGTTAGGTGACCCTTTTGGTGGAGTTTTAGATATTACAGCCACCTATTCCCAAATGGCTTCATTGGCTCCACTGGTTATTGATCCTAACCTGCGGGAAAATGATGAAGTACGCCGGAAGTACCCTACCGACGTAGTGTTGGAGCTTACCGGCGATCTGATGTCTCCAGAGATCGCCTTCGATATCAATATTGTTGATTATCCTCAGAATAACTTGTGGCTACGAACAGCAGTTGAAACACTGGATAATAGTGTTTCTTACGACCGCGAGGAGCTCAATCGGCAAGTATTCAGCCTGATTGTATTACGACAGTTCTCCGAACGAGGCTCATTCGATGTGAACGGTTCGGTAGGAAGTAGTGTAAGTGAATTGCTATCAAACCAATTCAGTTATTGGTTGAGCCAGGTAGATGAAAATCTAGAAATTGATGTGGACCTGGGTAGTTTTGACCAGGACCAGTTTAATACATTTCAGCTTCGATTGTCGTATTCATTTTTTGATGGCAGGCTGCGCGTCACCCGCGACGGAGGTTTCACCGACCTGAACAATAATACCAGTGCGGCTACGGTAATTGGGGATGTAAGCGTAGAATACATGCTTACCAATGATGGGCGGTATCGGGTAAAAATGTATAACCGTAACAATTTTAACTCGCTCACGAATACCCTCGCTCAGACTTTTAACACCACCCAGGGAATCAGCCTGATGTACGTAGAGAGCTTCGACAAACTAAGTGAATTGCTAATTGATGCCCGAAAACGAGCTATCGAGGATCGGAAAGAAACAGACAAACAAGTGAGTACTGTCGATCCTGAATCGCTAAGCCAGTCTTCGGAACAGCCCGAATCTGCCAAACCAGTAGAAAATCTACCGAAGTAGCTTACTGGTTTTCCATTTCGTGATAGGCTAAAATACCGCCCTTTAGGTTGTAAAGGTTATCAAAGCCAAAGTTATTCTCCAGATACTTTACAGCATTAGCACTACGGCTGCCACTGCGGCACTGCATAATCACCTTCCGGTCTTTTTTAATGTCATCCACGTGCTGGGGTATTTGCCCTAACGGAATAAGCTCTCCCCCTAAATTAGCCTCTTCGTACTCGTGCGGTTCGCGCACATCAATCAGTTGAAATTCTTCGCCCTGATCTTGCATAGCCTTAAGTTCTTCTACGGTAATTTCTTTCATATTCTTTTTCGTTTTGCTGCGATTCCTGCTAAGTTTGACGACCAATTTTTTAAAAATTTCTCTGATAACCAACGGAATGCAAATAAAAGTAAGGCGGCTGAACAATGCTACCCACTTGGAAGCCGCCAACGAGGAAGGACAAACACTACAAATGGATGGCTCGCCCGATATAGGCGGTCAGGGGTTAGGTATGCGCCCCATGCAAGTACTGCTGACTTCCTTGGGCGGATGTAGTGCCATGGATATTATCAGCATTCTGAAGAAGCAGCGCCAACCGCTGGAAGATATTCAGTTTACGCTAGACGGAATTCGGGACGAAGATGCTGTTCCTTCACTGTTTAAGGATATTCATATTACGTACCAGTTGTATGGCAACCTGGACGAGGAAAAAGTGAAGCGAGCCATTGAACTTTCGCTGGAACAGTACTGCTCAGTAGCCAAAACATTAGAGAAGACTGCTAAGATTACCTATTCCTATCACATTTATCCAACGACTTAAAATGTCTCGTTCTAAATATCATTTCGAAACCAACGCTATCCGGACGCAGACGGAACGCAGCCAGCAGCGAGAACATAGCGTACCCATATTTGCTACGTCCAGCTTCGTTTTTGAGGATGCCGAACAGGCCCGGGCTACCTTCGCCAGCGAAATTGAGGGTAATATTTATTCTCGCTTTTCTAATCCCAACAACGACGAGTTTATTCAGAAACTTTGCTTACTGGAAAAAACGGAAGATGGAGTAGCCACCGCTTCCGGCATGGCGGCTATGTTTATCAGCATCGCTTCCTTTCTAAAATCCGGAGATCACGTATTGGCTTCCCGCTCACTGTTTGGATCTACTCACCAGATTCTAACAGGGCTATTACCTCGCTGGAACATCAGCCACACCTACGTAGACATCCATGCCGATATTGCTAGCTGGGAAAAGAACATTCAGCCTAATACGAGGATGATCTTCGTGGAAACTCCTTCCAACCCTGGATTAGATCTGTTGAATTTAGAGGAGCTGGGTAAACTAGCCAAACAGCACCAAATTCTGTTCAATGTAGACAACTGCTTTGCTACTCCCTACATCCAAAACCCCACCGACTGGGGAGCAGATTTGGTGACCCACTCAGCGACAAAGTTTATCGATGGGCAGGGCCGAACCGTAGGGGGAGCAGTACTCGGCCGCAAGGAAGTTATTGACGAGGTACGGTTTATGGCCCGGCACACCGGACCGGCCATGTCGCCCTTCCACGGCTGGATTCTTTCCAAGAGTCTGGAGACATTATCCGTAAGAATGGAAAAACACTGCCAGAATGCGCTGACTTTAGCTCGTTTTCTGGAGGAGCAGCCGGAAGTTACCCGCGTAAAGTACCCGTTTTTATCTTCTCATCCGCAGTACGAGTTAGCGCAACGGCAAATGCGACTAGGCGGAGGTATGCTTACGTTTGAACTAGCAGGCGGATTGGGCCGCGGACGTCGTTTTCTGGACTCACTGGAAATGCTATCGCTAACCGCCAACCTGGGCGATACCCGGAGTATTTGCACCCATCCGGCTTCCACTACTCACTCCAAACTATTAGAAGAGGAACAAGCTAGAGTGGGTATAACACCCAGTTTAATTCGCGTTTCGGTTGGGTTAGAACATATTGAAGATATTCAGACTGATATTCTTCGGGCCATTGAGAAGAGTAAGTGATTACCAATGTTGGTTGTCAGCACCAACTTTCGACTTCCAGTTTTACCAAATCCTGTTTTACTCATCCTGATAAAACTCAAATGCGGTTTGATTATCACTTCCATCTAAAATCATCATGGTTGTGTATGAGATTGCTTCAACCCAATCCTCGAGCTTTTTGACTTGCTCCTTCTTTATTAAATTATTTCTACGAAGCATTCCTCCTGGCTGAATCGCCCAGCTTCTAGCTAAATGGCAAATACTCCAGATAGTTGAAATTATTTCCCTATCAATTTTATCCTCTTCTCTTAGATCATCCGCCAAAACCTTTATTGCTCCCATCACTTCATGATAGTTCTTCTCAACCAATTCCCCTAAGAATGGCCTCAACATTCCTAAGAAGCCTCGTTTCATTCTTGGGTGGTTAATATCTTCATGGGTGAAGCTGTGGTATCTTAATATATTTTTGGCTTCCTCTTTTGTCATTTTTTCATCTCAGATGACAAAAAAATCGATTGTTAAGCATACTGCACTGCTTCTTTCACCCAGGCTGGGACTTTGTGCTCCCGTACTACTTCGCCAATCACGATAATTGCGGGTGATCCTAGATTTTCTTCCTCGGCCATTTCTACCATGGTGGCAACGGTAGCTACGCCAGTCTTTTCATCGGGTAGAGAGCCATTCTGGATAATAGCTACCGGAGTATGTTTTTGGCCGTAGCCCTCGAAGACATCCTGAATTTTCGCCAGTTGCCGCATACCCATCAGAATAACGACTGTAGCCGTAGATTGAGCGGCTAAAGCCACATCATGCGATAGGGTGCCGTGGCGAGTAGTACCCGTGATTACCCAAAAGCTTTCGCTAATACCCCGACGGGTGAGCGGAATAGATTGCAAAGCCGGAACCGAATACACCGAACTAATGCCTGGCACTACCGAAACGGTTACTCCTTGAGCTTCGGCGTAGGTCTGCTCCTCATGGCCACGCCCAAAAATATACGGATCACCGCCCTTCAACCGTACCACATGACCGTAGTGGCGGGCACAATGCACAATAAGCTCATTGATTTCCTCCTGGGTTTTATAAATACCTCCCCCCCGCTTTCCTACATAAATTTTCGGAACATGAGGCTGTACGTACTTTAATAGCTCTTCGTTAGCCAGCGCATCGTATAGCACTACATCGGCCTCCTGCAAGGCACGCATTCCCTTCAAAGTGATTAGCTCCGGGTCGCCTGGGCCCGCTCCCACTAAAGTAAGCTGGGGATTGTTCTTAGTAGAAAAATTCACTACTTGATTATTCATGATGCTGATACGCTAAGTTGCTCCTGACGAATTTCCTGTACGGTCGTTAAAAAGTCTCCAGCCTGCTGAATGTACGACTGGGCGAACTCAGCACTGGGCTCTACTTTATTCAGTTTTAGTACCGTATTCTGGAAAGTATCTTCCAGCTTTAGCAACTGATGGCCACCGAAATGCTCATCAAACTTCCGGATGATGCTCATCTGAGTATTTGTCTTCACATCCTGCGAAAGTAGTAGCGCTTTTGCTCCTACCACAAAGGAGTTATAGGCGTGGTAAATAGCATCGGCGTAGTGCTGCTCCTGATAGTTTTCTTTAGCCCAACCTAGTTTTTCTTCAGCTTCGTAGAACAGCGTGGCCACTAAGTCAATAATAACGCCGGCACATTCACCTACCCCAGCTTCTACTTTGAAATCTTCCTGGGCGTGTCCCCAATCGAAATACTCATCAGCCGCTACATTTTCTATATCGGTCAGCGGTTTTAGCAGATGATAGAAGTACATCTTTCCCTGCCGCTGGTAGTAATCAGCGTAGTACTCCCCATCCAATTGATGCTCTTCGTAATCCTCAAACAACGTGCGCAACACTTGAGGCGCACGCTTACTGGGCACTTTCAGTAGTTTTTCGGCTACTCTTCCTTGTCCGTTGCCATCCACTCCCCCACCAAGCAGCACTTGCAAAGCTGGTACTACCCGTTTTTGCTTGTCCTTCAGTGAACTGCCGTGGAAACCGATACTGGCAATACCGTGCTGTCCGCAGGAATTGGGACAACCACTGATCTTAATTTTGATGTCTTGATTCTTAACTAAATCAGGATATTCCTGAGTAATTACATTTTCCAAAGCTGAAGAAACTCCGGTGCTGTTAGAAATTCCCAGGTTGCAGGTATCGGTGCCGGGGCAAGCCGTAATATCGGCTACACTATCGAAGCCGGGGGCGGCCAGCCCAATTTCTTTTAAAGAAGTATATAGCGCAGGAAGTGCTTCGGGGCGAACGTAACGTAGCAACAGTCCCTGATTGATGGTAATTCGGATATCATCGGAAGCGAGCCAGTCTACGATAGTGGCTAGTTTACGAGCGATAGAGGTACTAATATCTCCCAGCGGCACTTTAATAAATACTCCGTAGTAACCGGCCTGCTTCTGCTCAAACACATTGGTTGCTTTCCATAAAGCGTAGGCCGATTCGTCGGAAACTTTGGCTTCGGGAAGGCTAAGGTCTTCCGGAAGATTGTATTCCGGCACTTTCGTGGTATCTACCGAGTAGTTTTTAGTCTTCAGTGCGGTCCATTCTTCCTTGACGAGTTCCATAAGCGACTCTAAACCAAGAGATTGCAACAGAAACTTCATCCGGGCTTTGCCTCGCTTATTCCGCTCTCCGTGACGGTCAAATACCCGCAGTACCGCTTCGGTAAAAGGGATTAACTGATCTTCAGGAAGAAACTCATAGGCTACCTGCGCTAAGTGCGGTTGGGCTCCTAACCCACCGCCCAATAAGATCTTAAAGCCTCGTTCTTCCTTACCGTCTTTGGTTCGCACCTTCGGAATAGCCCCAATATCATGAATGAAAGTAAAAGCCGAATCCTTTTCGCTGGAAGAGAACGCAATCTTAAACTTACGCCCCATCTCCTGGCACACCGGATTACGCAAGAAATATTCAAACATCTCCTGAGCGTAGGGCGACACATCAAAGGGTTCGTCCGGATCAATACCGGCTTTGGCGGAAGCGGTGATGTTGCGGACTGTATTTCCGCAGGCTTCTCGCAGCGTGATCTCGTCTTTTTCCAACTGCGCCCAAAGTTCCGGGGTACGATCTAGACTTACGTAGTGAATTTGAATATCCTGTCGAGTAGTTAAGTGCAAATTACTACTGGCGTACTCATCCGATACGTCGGCGATGCGCAGTAGTTGTTTGGGCGTTACACGCCCGAATGGTATCTTAATCCGTACCATCTGTACGCCCGGCTGGCGCTGCCCGTAAACCCCCCGCGCCAAACGCAGGCTACGGAAGCGGTCTTCATCTATTTTCCCTTCCTGGAACAGGCGAATCTTTCGCTCCAGATCAATAATGTCGCGCTCAACGACAGGATTTTCAATTTCAGTTCTAAAACTCTGCATGGCTTAAAAAATTAGGGTCATAAAAAAAGCCTTCCCAAACGAGTTGGGAAGGCTTCCAGTTATTTTTGTTTCGTTTAATACACGTAACTATGGTATATACGAATGCCACCTGGAATCTTTCCCACTCGAAAACCGCATCATACAACACCAGAACCAGCACGCGCAGCGCTGGGCTGCTACTAGCTTTTCGTTGGTGGCGGGAAAGAGATGTGACATGAATTAAAATTTATCTACGCAATGATACGTTTTGTTACGAACTTTTCAAATAATCTACCTCAGATACGAAAGAAAAGTCGTTTTAGTACCATAATTAGGCCAGTTGGGCATCTAGCTTTTGCGACAGTATGCTTTTATTTACGGCTCCTACCTGCTTATCTACTACTTCGCCGTTCTTAAAAACGAGTAGGGTTGGAATACTGCGAATGCCAAATTTACCGGCTACTTCGGGGTTAGAGTCAACGTCTACTTTACCCACTACTGCTTTTCCGTCGTAATCGCTGGCTAGCTCATCTACTACGGGGGCAATCATTTTACAAGGTCCGCACCACTCAGCCCAAAAATCTACAAGTACTGGTTTGTCAGAATTTACAACTTCGCTGAAATTGCTATCGGTAATTTCTACTGGTTTGCTCATATCAATTTATTGTTTAAACATTAATTCTTTATAGTCTGTATGCTTGTACGAAAAAAATTCGAAATGGATGTATTTTCTCGCACGGTTTATAATTCGCCTACCTTAGATAACACTTGCTCGATCATAAAGTTGACAGTTTGTTGGGGTGCCGACGAAAATTGTCTATTGGGCCGATGCGCCAGAATCGCGTTCACGCTGAGCATCTGATACCCTAAAAGCTGCCCCAAGGCGTAGTAACCCGCCGTCTCCATTTCTAAGTTGGTAAGCACTCCTTCTGAAAACCGAAAATCAATTAGTTTCTTAAGCAATTCATCCTGCTGGGGAGCTAGTCGTATCTGACGCCCCTGAGGGGCGTAGAAACCGGGACAGGTAAGGGTACACCCAGTAAGAAACTCCGATTGAAACACCTTTAATAACTCCGTAGATCCTTCAGCTACGTAAGGAGTGAACTCTAACGATAGATCTGCTTTTAATTGCTGGGCTGCTGCTTGAAACTGGGGTGGTGTAGCGTAGGGATAAAACTGCATCAGCGTATCAACCCCAATGGCCACTCGACTTAATAGGATGCTATCTAACGGAACCTCAGGCTGCAAAGAACCAGATGTTCCTAGCCGAATAATTCTCAACGAACGCTTATTAGCCCGAACAGTTCGCGACTCCCGATCAATATTGACCAGTGCATCTAGTTCGGTCATCAGTATCTCCACATTGTCGGTGCCCATGCCGCTGCTGATAACCATCAGCGAACGTTCGCCTACCCGACCGATATGTGCCACAAATTCCCGATGAGCTACTTTTTCTTCTACCGCATCAAAGTACTGACTCACGGCCGGAACCCGTTCGGGGTCACCTACGGTAAGCACAATATCGGGAACCTGTTCCGGTTGCAGTCCCAGATGGTAGATGGAGTCGTCTTCCCGGTAAATCAGATCAGTTTCGCTGATGGACATCGTTAAATAGGCTTAGCGGGATTTCCGAAGACCGTTTCGCCCGCTTTCACTGATTCTACTACTACCGAGCCAGCGCCAATACGAGCGCCTTTGCCTACCGTGAGCGGACCGGCAATGGTCACCCCGGCTCCAATAAACACATCATCTTCTACTGTAGCACCAGCATGGACGATGCTTCCGGACCCTACGTGCACAAATTCACCCAGCGTAGCCTCGTAGTCTACCACGGCGTTGCTTTGCAGAATGCATCCTTGCCCTACTTTGGCAAAGCTGCCTACTACGGCCCCGGAGTTGGCGAAAATACCGTAGGAGAAATAAGCGTTGCTGGAAATAGTGGCCTTGCTGTGAATCGCATTTACGGGCATTACTTTGCGTCGCTCGTTCAGCATCTCAAAGTACTTACGGCGCACCTCCCGCTCGTCGATAGCCACGAAAGCATCGGTTTTTTTACCAATCAGTTTTAGGAAACCGTGATCGTCGGTACGGCCCATCACTGTCACTTCGTTTATTTCGGTATTGTGCAGTTTTTCGTTATCATCCAAAAATGCGTAGACCACTACGTCGTTGGATTGAAAAATCTCCAGAGCAGCTTTGCCTAAACCGCTAGCGCCGAAAATAATAATAGGGTTAGTGTTCATAGATTTGTATAGTTTTTGCCCCTCACTAAGGAAATTCAAAGATAGAAGGTTCCTATGAAACTACCCATACTACTTAGCTGGCTACTGCTTTGTTCTTTTCAGATCCAGCCCAATGCCGAACGACTTATCCGAGTCTCCATTGCCGAGCAGAAATTGTATTTGATGGAAGACGGACAGACGCTAAAACAATACCCCGTTTCCACCTCAGTGTACGGTATTGGCAGCGAGGCGGGTAGTAACAAAACTCCACTTGGCAAGCATAAAGTCATTAGTAAATTCGGAGCTGATGCCCCCCTGGGAACTATCTTCCGAAGCCGGATCAATACCGGTCGGGTAGCTATTATCTACACTGATGAAACTGATCTGGAAGAAGACGACGTAACCACCCGCATTTTGCGCCTCACCGGCTTAGCACCCGGCAAAAATAAAGGCCCCGGAGTAGATTCTTTCTCTCGCTACATCTACATTCACGGCACACCCGAAGAGGGGCTAATTGGCCAACCAGCCTCCCACGGCTGCATCCGTATGAAGAATGCCGACGTTGTTGAATTATTCGAGTTGGTGGATGAAGGAACGCTGGTGATGATTGAGGCTTAGGTATACCACTAGCCGTAAACTCACCCAAGTATTTGCTCTCTGCTCCCTATCCTACTTTTCCTAACATAATGCGCGTAACGTAGCACCTAGCAGGTAGTGCTCAATCTGAAACAATTCCTATCCTTGATAATCAAAGGAGAAGCTATTAGAGAAATATTATATAAATTGACTGATGCTGCGGCACTGTAGCTTACTTGCAGTTATTCAGTCTTAGCTTAACCTATTCACTCGCATGAACGCTTTCCAAAGATTCTACCCGCTACCAGTTTTTCTATTGAGTGTCTGCTCCCTTTTCTTCTATTCTAGTTTTGCCCAATCCGATAATCAAGAAGAAGTCTTTTCAGTAAGTGAGACCGAGTCTTCCGATGTGGAATTATTGATTGGAATCAACCAGCTTATTGAGTACGATCAGGCT
>CAKZYJ010000097.1 GCA_937884755.1 uncultured Flammeovirgaceae bacterium | reverse complement strand
GATAGTTACCTTCCACGTCGGTGACCGTCCCGGTAGTGGTGCCTTTGGCTAGAATATTGACACCTGGAAGAGGTTCGTTGGTAGATAGATCAGTTACCTGGCCAGTAATAGTTTGCTCTAAAGCCTTTTGAATCACATTAGTAGACTGTCGCTCTGAATACGATGCAGTTGTAGAAGTTGGTTCCGAGACTGCCGGTCTCTTCTGAGGTAGGCGCTTTAGCTTGCTGGGTCGAACCCTCGGCTGGATAATGTAAATACCTTCTACCTTTTTGAACTGAAGTTGAAGAGGACGAAGTACCCGCTGGAGCAAATTATCTACTGATTCGTTAGGATCCAATTGGTATGGTTTTACCGTTTTGTTCTGCAATAGCTGGCGTTCGTAAGCCAAGTTAACTTGGTACACCGTTTTTACTTCCTCCAGCAGATTTTCCAAAGTACGCTGACTCTGATTAGGAGCATGAGAGGCGGAATTCGTTACTAGAGAGCGGTCAGCCAATAATTGCTGAGCAGACGAAGTAATGACGCCTCCCCAAAGCATGACTAAACCTAGCGAACTCACCCTGATTAAAGTGATTAAAAGTTGGCGCATAGTACAAGGGTATTAGTGTTATAATTATTATTTTTTTGAGAGAATTATCTCTTCACCTTTCTGCCGAACTGTGAGGTTAAGCGTTTCTTGCAATACTGCCAGTAGCGTGGTTAGCTCAGTGCTAGGAATTGTGGCCGTAATCTTCCGATCTGCCAAGGCTTCATCCGTCATAATCACTGACACCCCGTAGGTACGCTCCATCAGTGTGGAGTTATCTGTTAGTGAAGAGTTTTCAAACTGATACTGATAATCACGCCAAGCTGTGTATGTATTCGTATTAACCACTTGCTTGCTTAACTCTTGGGTCTGAGGCTGAAATTCAGCGCGTTCGCCCGGTTCAAGCGTAATTTCAGACTGCTGGTCGGTACGTAGTTGTACTTTACCTTCTTCCAATACTACCGCCACTCGCTGAGCGTATTCGGTAACATTAAAACTTGTTCCCAGAACCTCTATAGTTACTTCGCCAGCCTGTACAACGAACTTTACTGGATTGCTGCGGTCAGATTCGCTACCACTAGTAGATTGATATTGCTTCTTTACGGTAAAGTAAGCTTCTCCTTGAAGCTGTACTTCTCGCTGCTCAGTCCACGATCCTTGGATAGCCAATTGAGAATTAGCATTAAGAATAACTTGCGAGCTGTCGGGTAGCCAGACCGTTTGAGTTTCTCCGTAGCCCGTTTGATATACTTGCGTGGTAGGCGATAAGGTGTGCTGATAGACGAAAAAGGTTCCCAAGAGAAAAATGACACTAGCCGCAGCAGCCCAAGCCCAGCGAGTAATCTGACGGGTAGGCTGGGTGCGTGGGTGTATTTGTTGCCAAACTTCAATAAAATCGGTATTGTCCGCCGTATTTGCCCTAAACCCCAGCGTTTGTACAATATTTTTGGCAAAAGCAACTTCTCGTTCACGTTCAGGGTACTGGGTAAGATAAGATTTCCAAAAGTGACGATCCTCGCCTTCAGGATCTAAAACCCACCGCTGGAACGCCGGATTTTGAACAAGCTCGCGGACAATGGAAAGATTAGGTTGCGTCATGCAGGTGCTTTACCCTCTAATGACATTCAACCACTAAATCTCATCAAAAAAAATCAACTATTTCACTTTTTTATAACTGTTCTGCCAAATACGTGGTTTCTACTAACGATTTTCATCTAAAAGAGCACTTCTTTGAAAAAAATGCAAACTATAACCCATCCGGTGCGAACCGACTGCCGTAGTATGACCAGTGCTTTGGAAACCAGATTATAAACAGACTCTCGGGAGATTTGCATACGCTGCGCTATTTCTTCATTATTTAACTGCTGAAAAAATTTAAGCTGAACTGCTTCCCGCTGGCGAGCACTTAACACCTTCTCCAACGCAAATAATATGTTACGCTGTTGTTGGTCACTAATTTCCTGCTGAATCCATTGGGTTTCTACTGAAGGCTCTACGAGCATCGGGTTGGTTTCGTAAAAAGTCGCGGTTTTATTTCGATACAGCTTATACTTGAGTGCCTGTAGCAAATAGTAGCGAATAGAGGTAGTATCGGCTAATTTTTCTCGCTGCTGCCATAGTTCAATGAATAAGTCCTGGATAGCATCCTTTACCTGCTCGCGCTCAGGGGAAATTTTTCGGCCGTAGTCAAGTAGGGCAAAGAAATGTTGCTGGTAGATGGTCGTGTAGGCCGCACGCGAACCTGACTTAAATGCAGTCCACAGGGCTTCTGATTGAAGTGGTAATGGCTCTTGTTGCTTCATCATCGCTGTGACCAATATTATTAAAACAACAATGTTAATAGTAAATCACAGTAATGAAACAAAGTTTTAATAAAAATCAAAGCTCCATTATTAATTCATTAGTAGTCCTAATAATATGTTAGTTAGAAGCTGTATTTACTATGGTTGAATCCCATTTGAATAAGCAGATTTAGTAGCAGTTCACGTCAGGGTGATTTTTCCATTATTCTATGTAAGTAACAGGGCTTTTATACCCAGTAGCTAACTGGGTCGAAAGAGTATAGTATAGCATACCCTAAGCTTAACACAATTAGATAACTGTTATATTTTTCGAGTAGTGGTAAGTAACATACTAGGAACATTCTTACTAACTTGGAGGGTTGCCGCCCATTACGTAGGGTGAATATTTATGTAAAGCAGTGCTGAATAATGCTACTTGAAAACGCTGCCAGCCATAAAAGAACACATTCCGCTTCACATAAATACCTAGAGTCGCTTGAGCCAAGTCCATAAGTTCTTATTGGCTGTCCAGGTGGGAGTTTCTTCAAAATGGGCGTGAATATACGCTGCTTCTAAGGCTTGACGTTTCTGCTGTGAGTCAGCCCGGGCATATACTTTAGTGTTAGGTTGTTCAAAGTCATCAAATCAATCCGAGGAATTTTACAATGTTTAGTAAAACTAAGGAAAACCGTTATAAGATTTTGGGTAGCAAAGAATCGCTATTCATTTCTCAGGGAATCTATCAGGTTAGTTAGAACGACTTTTATGGATTGAAAAATGACCGTAAGCATCGCTATGAAGATAGATACCAGTCCGGCTAGAGTAAATATCCACCAGGACATAGGGATCCGCTTTCATTTGTTCGGATATTCAAAGGCCTGGAACAACGTCCGTTTATTTCCTCTTTTTCCGGTATAGTAGAAAGCTCTTTTACTTCTCCATTTACGGTGATACGTATGTAGATAGGAACTTCACCATTGGAATTCATTTTAGCCTTTCGGATAATAGGTAAGACAGAAAATGTTTGGTAAGACATGGTTCAATAGAAAAGTTAATGTTAGTGATCTCTCTTTTGGATCCCATAATTTAATCAAAAAGAGAATGATTTCAAGCCGTTTTCAGTGCTTATAATTCTGAAAATCAGATATTTATAAAGAATTCAGCAACCTTCATTGAGCATTAAAAAAGGTCACATTTATTATGAGAATTACTGAATAATATGAGTCTAGGAGAAACAGAAAACCCCTCAAATCATACGATTTAAGGGGTATTGAATATTTTGGTGGGTGAGAAGCGGTCCGGACGGGACTCGAACCCGCGACCTCCTGCGTGACAGGCAGGCATTC
>CAKZYJ010000096.1 GCA_937884755.1 uncultured Flammeovirgaceae bacterium | reverse complement strand
TTCAGAGGGAAAACCTCAGCGCCATTGAAGTTGCCCTGAGCTACCAACGCCTGATCTCCGAATGCGACTTACGCCAAGACCAGCTAGGTGACCGGGTAGGTAAAAACCGCTCCACAGTAAACAATTATCTTCGCCTATTGAAGCTCCCACCCGATATTCAGGCTGCCCTGCGTGATACCCGTCTGACCATGGGCCACGCCCGAGCTTTGATTAATATTGATACCATTGAACAGCAACTGCATATTTTTAACCGAACGGTAGAAGAAGACTTATCGGTGCGGCAAGTAGAGGCATTGGTACGCGAACTGGCCGTTCCTAAAAAACCCAAGCCAGCGGCTGGTTCTACCGAAATGTCTCCCGAGCTACAATCCATCCAGAGTCAGTTATCTTCTCACTTCGGCACCAAAGTGCACATTAAAAGCACTGGTAAGGAAAAGGGGGAAATAAAGATACCATATCTATCTACTGAAGATTTAAACCGGATTCTTGAGTTATTACAAACATGAAGTATGTAGGCAGTTGGATATTGATGGCAGCGTTCTCTCTGAGCTTTAGTACTTTATTCGCTCAGGAAGAGAAGCAGGAGGAGGAAAAACCTGAATCTACAGTAATTGTGGAAGACACGTTGCAGGTAGGTCAAAGTACCTTTGGAGTGAACGAACCAGGCGTTGATGTTGCCGATACAATCGTAATTGAGACCTTAGCCGACCAACACTCACCTCGCAAAGCGGCACTATTCTCAGCCGTTTTACCCGGTCTAGGACAAGTGTATAACAGAAAATACTGGAAAATTCCCATTATCTACGGTGGCTTCCTGACGATGGGCTACTTTATTACCCTGTATGATGATCAGTATAACCTATTTTTACAGGCCCTAAATGCTGAGCGAAACGGAGAGGTTAATCCTCTGGAAGGGATTGCGGGCGGTATTTACGAAGATGCCGGCAGGTTACAGAGGCAGGTAGATAACGCGCGCCGACAGCGGGATTTTATGATTATACTGACAACCGGGGTATATGCTCTGAATATTGTAGATGCTATCGTAGATGCCCACTTGATCGAGTTTGACATTAATCCCGAACTGAGTTTTGATATGAAACCGGTGGCGGGTTCTGCGTTGGCCTACTATGATCATCTCACCCCTACCGTACCCACCTACGGATTTTCATTCACTGTTAGCCTTTATTAATCTATGCACATTTTACTGATCGGCTACGGAAAAATGGGTAAAACCATTGAACAAATTGCTGTATCCCGTAACCATACCATTGTTGAACGAATTGACCAACACAATCCGGACCTTTGGAGTGGACTACAAAGCAATTTAGTAGATGTAGCGATTGAGTTTAGCCAACCCGATGCCGCTGTGGCTAATATCCGTCAATGCCTTGAACGAGGTATTCCCATTGTATCAGGCACTACCGGATGGTTAAGCCAGCGAGAAGAAATTGAGGCTTTTTGTCTGAAGCAAGGTGGTACTTTCTTTTACGCATCCAATTTCAGCATCGGGGTTAATTTATTTTTTCGCCTCAACGAATACCTAGCTCAGTTAATAAGCGCTTACTCAGCCTACGAAGCCAGCGTGGAAGAAACCCACCATACCGAAAAGAAAGATGCCCCCAGTGGTACGGCTATCTCTATTGCCGAAGGTATGCTAACCCACCTACCACTGAAAGAATGGTTCCTCCAAACGTCAGAGACTACCGAAGAGAAAGAAAAACTACCCATCCGGGCCTACCGAGAAGTGCAGGTACCGGGCACGCACGTGGTACGCTATCAGTCGGAGGAAGATACTATTGAAATAAAGCATACGGCCCATAGCCGCCAGGGATTTGCCTTGGGAGCGGTGTTAGTAGCCGAGTGGATTGTTCAGCATCAGAAAACCGGAGTACTTACGATGAACGATTTTCTGAAATGATAGGTATTTCTCTAAACACACACTATTTTCACAAGTTTGGTGTTACAAGCAAGTAACTACAATTGAATTAAGCACGTATGGCAACGTTTCTTAAGAAAAAAGAGGTTCAAGAGCACGATCAGGATATAACTTCCAAGCAGAAGGCACCTAAGTCAAAAACCCGCGAGTGGGTGGATGCCATTGTTTTTGCGGTGATTGCCGCCACATTTATTCGCTGGCTATTTCTGGAAGCGTTTACCATTCCTACTCCTTCTATGGAGAATTCATTGTTGGTTGGTGATTTTCTGTTTGTAAGCAAGATGCACTATGGTGCTCGCACTCCTAAAACCCCCTTGCAAATGCCCCTTACGCACCAAAAGATTTGGGGTACCGATATTCCTTCTTACGTTGACTGGATTCAGTTGCCGCAGTACCGTCTACCGGGCTTCTCCCACGTGAAGCGAGGCGATGTAGTGGTCTTCAACTACCCAACTGAGCATCAGTACCCCACCGACTTAAAGACGAATTACATTAAGCGAGCGGTAGGCGTGCCAGGTGATGTGATTGAGATCAAAGACCGGCAGGTACATGTGAATAACGATGTTTTTGCTGACCCACCCGGTGTGCAGTACCGCTACTTCATTGCTACCGACCAAACCATCAATCAGCGAGTATTTGATAAATACGGAGTATGGGAATATAATCGTACCGCTGAAGGGTATATTGCGTACCTGACTCCTGAAATTGCCGCCGAATTTGAAGCGTTGCCGTTTGTAAGTGCGGTTAATTCTGCTACTACTTCTAAAGATCAGGTGAACCCCGAGATCTATCCCGACGCCAGTGTATTCCCCTGGAATGCGGATTTCTTTGGGCCACTGGAGGTTCCGGCCGAAGGGCAACAGATTGAGCTAACGAATGAGAACGTCACTAAGTATGAGTACATTATTAAGTACTACGAAGGCCACGATGAGGTAGAGAAACGTGATGGCAAGCTCTACATTGATGGGCAGGCAGTTGATACCTACACCTTTTCTCAGAACTACTACTTTATGATGGGTGACAATCGCCACAACTCGCTGGACTCGAGATTTTGGGGGTTTGTACCGGAAGACCATGTAGTCGGGAAAGCTTTCTTCATTTGGCTTTCTATCGATCCCAACGAAAGTTTCTTCAGCAAAATCCGCTGGAGCCGTCTACTTAATCTTATTGAGTAAATCCCTAAAAC
>CAKZYJ010000095.1 GCA_937884755.1 uncultured Flammeovirgaceae bacterium | reverse complement strand
GAGACTGATGCTCATTACTGTTTGACTGATGAAACTGAAGGTAACGCTGGTTACTGGCTAGTTCCTGCGAAAAGGCCAGCGAGCCTAAGACATACAGTATTAGAAAGATAGAAATCCTCTTAAGGGTAAATAAGGGTAATCGCATAGTAGTGAAACTTTAGGTTGAATTGAAAAAAATGTATTAGTTGGTTGTGAAAAGGTTAATTATCATCGGGGGTGAATAAGTATTAAGTTCTCGCTCTGCTCAATGTGTAAGTCTAAAGATTCACTGAGCAACTCCAGAAGCAGGTCAATTTGTCCGTAAGGGACTTTAGCACTGAATCTTCTCTTCTTTACCTCGGCCGAAACGCGTACCCGATGACCGTAGATATTTTCTATCGTTTGGGCAACTTCGCTTAGGGAGGTAGCTTTAAAAACATGCATACTTTCTTTCCAGGAAAGCAGCGATTCAGTATCGACCAGCTCCCGCTTGAAGCTGTCGTTATTGGGGAAATAGGTGGCTATTTCGCCCTCATATAGTTGAATTGAGTTTTGGTTATTTTGAGCATCATGCTTTAGGGCAACGGCACCCTCCTCTAAAATTACCTGGGTAGTTTGGGGACGGTTCTGCACATTAAACCGGGTACCTAACACCTCTACGGCCACTTCGCCAGCGTGAACCGTAAACTTTCGATAGGTTACTTCCTGCTGATTAGAGGGTTTTAGTGATTTTTCAACCGTAAAAAAGGCTTCGCCTTCCAGCCAAACCTCTCGTTGTTGTTGCCAGCGGGAAGAAACCTGAAGAGTTGAGTTAGCATTGAGCATTACGGTAGAGCCATCCGGCAATGGAATAGTGATAACTTCGCTGTAGCCAGTACGATACTCTTCAACCCTATCGAAATGGGTGTTAATAGCGTAAATGCTAATCAGGAGAAAGCCGGTTAGTGCTGCGGCTAGTTTTATCCACCGGAAAGCAGAGCGGCTTTCCGGCTTGGGGAGCAAAGCTGGAGAAGTCTTATTTTTATCGAGAGACTGATTAATATTCTTCCAGGTCTCTAACCGATCCTGTTCAGTATAATTGACTGGTTCAATATTGGTCATCAGTACCAGTGTACAGGCCTGCTGAATGATTGGAACTTTATCCGGACGCTGCTTGCACCACGCCTTCCAGTAAGCTTTAGTTTCTTTGTCGGGAGAGAGGACCCATCTCCGAAAAAAATCGTCAGCTACAAAGTCGCTGACCTGGTAATTTTGGTAAGACATGATTGTATTAGTAGTTTGCTACTAAATGCAGTGGGGGTACACTATCGGAATGCCTTCAAAATTCTGACTTTATTTTTTGAAAAAGTTTTCTTTCTTGGAAAAGAAGCGGGGATTCAGCAATTTGTACGGGTATTTACCGCTAATAATGATAATTTGTTAAGTCAGCCTGCTGCGAACCGAGCAGCAAGCCAGCGTAGAATTGTTGAAGCACTTTGATCAAAGTGTATCAGAGAATTGAGGAAAAACTAGTATTTCATCTTATCTTTTCGATCTAGCACACTTTATTACCTATGAATATAACCTATCTTTTCATTCAGTCTCTCTTCCTGGGATACTTTCTGTTGTTCTTTTCATTTCCAACTGGATTTGTTAGTAACCCATCTACCGAAGCTGTAGCCGATAATCCTAAGCTGGATAAGCTTAAGCTACAGGATGGTTTTAAAGCCGAACATTTGTTTAGCCCTTCGGAAAACGAGATGGGTTCCTGGGTGTCTATGGCTTTTGATGATCAAGGGCGATTGACCGTTTCCGACCAGTACGGCTCGCTCTACCGGCTCACGATACCCGAAATCGGTTCTGAAGACCTTTCTCCAAAGATTGAGAAAATTAGAATTAAAACCGATGATCCGGTAGCCGACTCGGTGGTACAGATGGGCTACGCTCAGGGCTTACTGTATGCTTTCAACAGCCTGTACGTGATGGTAAACCATCGCCTACGGGAAGATGATGAGGAGCAAGAGTTCGATAAGGGTAGTGGCTTGTACCGCCTGCAGGATACCGATGGCGATGATGAGTTCGATAAGCTGACGTTGCTAAAGCAGTTGGAGGGTTCGGGTGAGCATGGTCCGCATAGTATTATTCCCTCCCCCGACGGAGAATCGCTCTACGTGATTGCCGGTAACCATACCGACCTGCCGGAGATGGATTATTACCGTTTGCCTAAGGTATGGGAGGACGATAACCTGTTCCCACAGATTAAAGACCCCCTCGGTCACGCCAAT
>CAKZYJ010000094.1 GCA_937884755.1 uncultured Flammeovirgaceae bacterium | reverse complement strand
AATCAATCTACAAAATAGACGAAGCCAGGGGCAACCCGGTGGAACGGAACCCCGGGGCCTGGGAAAAAGCACTGTGGGTATGGCACGATGTAAATGAACACTGGAACTATCCTGATGATTGCATGACCATTGTGGAAGTATATTCTAACTGCGAGGAAGTAGAACTACTACTCAATGGCCAATCCTTGGGAACCAAACACCTGGCTGATTTTGAGGATCGGATTTACAAGTGGGCAGTGCCTTTCACTGCCGGAACGCTGGAAGCCCGAGGTACTAAAGCTGGAAAACAGGCTACTCTCAAACGGATCACTGTAGGCGAGCCAACTGGCATTCAACTCTCAACCTACGAGGAAACCGTAGCTGCTGACGGAAAATCGGTAGCACATATAGTAGCCCAACTCGTTGATGAAAACGGAAACCCGGTGAAAAATCAGGAACGGGAAATTAGCTTCAATTTACGGGGCGATTACCGATTGTTAGGAGTGGATAACGGGGCACCCGATAATGTGCAGGACCTCCAATCCAATAGCTTAATCACTGATCAGGGAAGGTCATTACTGATATTACAATCTACCGAAGAACCTTCTTCCATTATTATTAGCGCCCAGGGCGAAGGACTTTCATCCGAAGAAATTACTATCATAACTCACCAAGAATTATGAACAACTACGAATCTGTATTGATCAGCCTGATTTGTCTCACCTGGGGTATGATCGGCTGTGAACCATCTAATTCAACTTTAACTCAACAAAATATGGAGGAACCATCATCCCAGTACCCTGATTCGGTATACGACTTTCTAGCTATTCCCAAAGGTAAACCGCTCAGTGCTGCCTCTAAAAGAGCACTGGAGCGTAACTACGGTCAAGGGCCGGAGTGGTTCGCAGAATTTACCATGCACGAACTCAAGGGTGACCTGGCCTACGAAGAAGGAGTAACCCGTCGCGACCCTAGCGATATTATCACCGTAGATGGTACCTACTACGTCTATTACTCCCGAGCTACCGGAAAAACCGTCGGCTTTGGCTCGGGCGACCCCGAGAACAAGGTATTCCCTTGGGATAAAACCGAAATCTGGTACGCCACTTCCCTAGATGGCTGGACGTGGGATGAACAAGAACGAGTTGTTGCCCGAGGCGAATCTGGAGCCTTTGACGACCGCTCGGTGTTTACCCCTCAGATCATGGTACACGATGGCAAATACGTGCTGGTCTATCAAACCGTAAAAGCTCCCTACGTAAATCGCGTAAAAAATCAGGTAGGTATGGCTATTGCCGACTCACCCGACGGACCGTTTGAAAAACTAGATGCCCCCATTCTTTCGCCCACTGATGATGGCGAATGGCTGGGTGAAGAAGACACCCGCTTTGCCGTAAAGAAGCAAGGCTCGTTTGATAGCCACAAAGTACATGATCCTACCTTATTGTACTACAAAAACAAGTACTATCTCTACTACAAGGGCGAACGCATGGGCGAGCACCTAACCTTCGGCGGCCGGGAAATTAAGTGGGGGGTGGCTATCGCCGATAATCTTACCGGCCCCTACGTAAAATCGGAATACAACCCAATTACCAATAGTGGTCATGAACTGTGCGTTTGGGAGTACGATGCTGGTATCGCGGCACTGATTATTACCGACGGCCCGGAGCGGAATACTATTCAGTGGTCACCGGACGGCATTAACTTCGAGATCAAGTCACATATCAAGTGGGGGCCTCCGGCGGCCGGATTAGTTCGAGAATTTGATTTTGAAGAGCATCCGGGGGCAGCACTCAAGTGGGGACTGACTCATCAATACGTAAGCTACGACTGGCAGAAAATTATGCGGTTTGAATACAAGCAACCCTTTGCGCCCTGATAAACAATGAACAGTTAACAATTTGTAGTGAACAATTGAAAGTAAGGAGCAATCTATGCTAAATTCACTGCAATACTAGAACACCAGAGAATACATGAAAGCAGCATTCTATCAAGAGAAAGGAAAGTTTATAGTAGGGGAAACTGAAGCCAAGCAGCCGGGCCCGGGCGAAGTTCGGTTAGAAGTAGCCTACTGCGGAGTCTGTGGTACCGATGTGCACATCTACCACGGTGTAATGGATAAGCGCATTCAGCCGCCCCAAATCGTCGGGCACGAGGCCTCGGCTACCGTGGCTGAAGTGGGAGAGGGAGTAGAAAATATTCAGGTAGGCGATAAGGTAGCGGTACGCCCCCTTAAGTTTGGCGAACCGCATCCCTTTGATAAAGGAAACGCCCACGTCGGAAAAAATCTGAAATTTATCGGCATTGATGCCCCGGGAGCTTTTCAAAATAGCTGGGTGGTACCCGCTTACACTTTACATACGCTGCCCGATGGTCTATCCCTACGGCATGGGGCATTTATTGAGCCTTTAGCGGTGGCTTGCCATGATGTAAAAATCGGGCGGGTGAAGGCCGGGGAAAACTGCCTAGTGATTGGGGGTGGCCCCATCGGAACCCTCATTGCTTTTGTACTACGAGAAATTGGCGCGAATCCTATCGTATCGGAAGTAAATGAGAAGCGACTGGAGATGCTTTCAGGGTTCGGTTTTGAAGTGATCGATCCCCTCAAAGAAGATATTGTAGAGCGGGTTAGCCGCCTGACCGATGAGGTAATGACCGACTGTGTGTTTGAAGTTTCCGGTTCGGCAGCGGGGGTGAAAACTATGACCGAAGTGGTAAACGTTCGGGGACGAATTGTGATGGTGGCAATCCACGGGGGAGGGCCAAGGGAGGTTGACCTGTTCAAATTTTTCTGGTCGGAGATTGAGATGCTGGGTGCCCGGCTCTACGAAGAGGAAGACTACGAAGAGGCCATTAAAATTGCGGCTTCCGGCAATATCCCGTTTGAAGAACTAATCACGCAAGAGAGCCCACTAGATCAGATTCAGCAAGTCTTTGAGGCCATTGATAATAACCCGGCGGGCATGAAATATTTAATCAACTGCCAATCTTAATTTTTAGCAACACCTATGATATTAGATCAATTTAAACTAGATGGAAAAACAGCCTTAGTTACCGGCTGCAAACGAGGAATCGGTAAAGCAATGGCGGTAGCCCTGGCCGAAGCCGGAGCAAACATTATCGGAGTATCTGCTTCCCTGGAATCAACTGGCAGTGATGTTGAACAAGCGGTGACCGAAAAAGGGGCGGCATTTAAAGCCTACCAGTGCGATTTTTCCGACCGCCAGGCTCTGTACCAATTTATTGAACGGGTAAAATCGGACTACGATCAGATTGATATTCTGGTAAACAATGCCGGAACCATCCTGCGTAAACCGGCGGCGGAGCATCCTGACGAGATGTGGGATAAGGTGATTGAAGTTAACCAGAACGCTCAGTTTATCCTGACTCGGGAGTTTGGAAAAGACATGGTTGCGCGCGGCAGCGGAAAAATTGTATTCACCGCTTCCCTGCTAACTTTTCAGGGCGGCATTACGGTGCCGGGCTACGCGGCCAGTAAGGGGGCTATCGGGCAGATGACGATGGCCTTCGCTAACGAGTGGGCCAGTAAAGGAGTGAACGTAAACGCCATTGCCCCGGGCTACATTAGCACTGATAATACCGAAGCCCTCCGTAACGATCCCAACCGGGCGGAGTCCATACTTTCCAGAATCCCGGCCGGCCGCTGGGGCGAACCCGAAGACTTTGCTGGCCCTATCGTATTCCTTTGTTCCGAGGCAGCTAACTACATGCACGGCACCACGATGCTGGTAGACGGCGGCTGGATGGGAAGATAAAAGCAGATAACAATTAACAGTGAACAATGTACAGTGTGTAGTGATAAAGAAGATTGAATGGCGGCCGCTAATGGTAATTTGGCTATTTAACCAGATGTTAGCTGCAATCAGAAACTAACTATCAACTATCCCGCGCCACGGCGGCATTGTCAATCCACCGTGGACGCGGTTTCAATTAAGAATTATGTCTGAAATCAAAAACTACCGACTCTTTATTGACGGTGATTGGGTAGACGCTTCTTCCGGGCAGTGGGAGGACATTAGTAGTCCTGCCGATGAATCAGTAGTGGGGAGGGTGCAGATGGGAGGTGAAACCGACGCTCAACGAGCGCTGGAGGCGGCTGAGCAGGCTCAGAAAGTTTGGAAAAAGGTGCCGGCTAAGCAGCGAGCGGATATTATGCGGAAGTTTGCGGCTGAGATCAGGGCGCAGAAAGATTATCTGGCCCCACTGTTGGTGAGAGAGCAGGGGAAACTAATTGGTGTAGCCCGGATGGAGGTGGAGGTGACCGCCAGTTTCATTGAGTACGCCTGCGACTGGGCGCGGCACATCGAGGGCGATATTATACCTTCGGATAACCCCAACGAACAGATATGGATTAACAAAGTACCCCGCGGAGTAGTAGTAGCCATCACTGCCTGGAACTTTCCGCTGGCGCTAGCGGGGCGTAAACTCGGGCCGGCCTTGGTAGCCGGTAATAGTGTGGTACTGAAACCTACTGAGGAAACTCCGTTGGCTACTTTAGAACTGGGAAACATTGCTAATAAAGTAGGCTTGCCGGCCGGTTTGCTAAACATCGTTAGCGGAACCGGAAAAGTAGTAGGCAATGCTTTGGTATCCAGTCCTATCACCAAAATGGTGACCATGACCGGCAGCACCCCCGCCGGACAACAAATCTTTCGCACTGCGGCCGAAAACCTAACCTACGTGCAACTTGAGCTGGGGGGTAAAGCGCCCTTTATCGTATTTCCAGACGCTGACCTGGATGCCGCGGTGGAAGGGGCCTTGCATTCCCGTTTTGACAATTGCGGACAGGTATGTACCTGCAACGAACGAATGTACTTGCACGAAGAAATTTACGAACCTTTTATGGAGAAATTCATGCAGAAAGTAAAAGCTCTGAAGGTGGGCGACCCCTTGGATGAAGCTACTGATTTAGGCCCCAAGGTAAATCAACGGGAAGTAGACCATATAGCACACTTGGTAGCAGTCAGTGTGGAAGAAGGAGCAACTTTGGCCTACGGTGGCAAACGTCCCGAAGGTGCTCAGTTCGAGAAAGGACATTGGTTTGAGCCTACTATTTTAACCAACGTAAAACAGGAAATGACCATCGTCCACGAAGAGTCATTTGGTCCAATTCTGCCGGTAATCAAATTCAACTCTTTTGAGGAAGTAATAGACTATGCCAATGACTGTGACTACGGTCTGGCCGCTATGGTTTTCACCAACGATCTGAGCACGATTATGCGCTGTAACGATGAGTTAGAGTTCGGAGAAATATACGTCAATAGGGGGCACGGCGAGCAGCATCAGGGTTTCCACAACGGCTACAAACTCAGTGGTACGGGTGGCGAAGACGGCAAATACGGCTTTGAGCAATACCTGGAAAAGAAAACTTTTTACGTAAAATATAAAGCATAAATGGCTAGTCCTATTGCCAACATTGAAGCCCGTCTGTTTCGGGTCCCTTTGCCTGAAGTACTTAGCGACGCCAAACACGGCGATCATACCCATTTCGAACTGATTACTGTTACGGTAACCCTGGGCGACGGTAGCGAAGGCACCGGCTACACCTATACCGGGGGTAAAGGAGGGCACGCCATCAAGGCGGTGGTTGAGCACGACATTGCACCTGCTTTACTTGGGCAGGATGGCGACGATGTGGAAAGCATCTTTGACTTTATGGAGTGGCACATTCACTACGTGGGGCGGGGAGGGATTACTTCCTTTGCTATCTCAGCCATTGACATTGCTCTCTGGGACATTCGCGGCAAAAAAGCCGAAAAACCACTGTGGCAAATGGCAGGTGGTGCTGGCAAAACCTGTAACGCTTACTGCGGCGGTATCGACTTACAGTTTCCGCTAGAGAAGCTGCTACGAAACGTTCAGGGTTACCTGGATTCGGGGTTTAACGCCGTAAAGATCAAAATTGGTCGCTCGCGTTTGGAAGAGGATATAGAAAGAATAAGTGCGGTTCGGGAGCTACTCGGCAGTGATAGGCCTTTCATGGTAGATGCCAACTATGCTATGAGTGTGGAACAGGCTATTAAAGCCGCTCGGGCGTTTGAACCTTATAAACTACAATGGTTCGAGGAGCCGATTATTCCTGATAATTACCTGGGTTTTGCCCAAATTGCTGAAGCCACTGGTATGCCGCTGGCGATGGGGGAAAACCTACATACCCTCTACGAATTTGGCTACGCTTTTGAGCAAGCAAAACTATCGTTTATTCAACCCGATGCCTCTAACTGTGGTGGGGTGAGTGGCTGGCTCAAAGTGGCTGAAATGTCCAGAAAGTACGGTATTCCGGTCTGTTCTCACGGAATGCAAGAACTACATGTAAGCCTGGTATCAGCTCAACCCAATGCCGGATGGCTGGAAGTGCACAGTTTCCCGATTGACGAATATACCATCCGGCCACTGGTAGTAGAAAATCATCGGGCGGTAGCCCCAGATGCTTCCGGTACCGGAGTAATCTTCAACTGGGAGAAACTAGCTGAATATGAAGTTGGAGAAGCGATGAAAGTTTAGAGAACAAGAAGGAAAAGTCTATGAAAGAAGTCAAAGGGAAGGTGCTGGTTCTCACAAAAACATTACTATTCTTTGCCTGTTACTCGTCTATTTTCGCTCAACGCCAGCCCAATATCATTCTCATTATAGCTGACGACGCGGGTTACGCTGATTTTGGCTTTCAGGGTAGCAACGTTATGAAAACGCCAAACCTGGATAGGTTAGCCCAACAGGGTATGAAATTTCAGC
>CAKZYJ010000093.1 GCA_937884755.1 uncultured Flammeovirgaceae bacterium | reverse complement strand
CCCAACCTAATCGCTTATTATGAGTCTCAGTCTATTCTTTCGACCGGTCGACTCCTCGGTGTACGAATGGGTTTCTAATCAGAATACGGCCTTCAAGGCTGTTGATGTTTACACCGAAGAATTTCCGAATTATGCTGAAGCAGATATTGCTTTGGTGGGCCTAACCGAGCACCGGGGTAGCGAATTTGATGAAGGCATGGAACGGGCCGCCGATACCATCCGGCAGGCATTTTACCGACTGAAAAAAGGAAGCGGTGCTTATAAAGTAGTTGATCTAGGGAATCTAGTAAATGGGCACAGCCTGGAAGAGACCTACGGCCGGGTTCGGGAAGTATGCGAAACACTGATTAGCTACCAGACCTTTCCCATTCTGATTGGCGGCTCCCACGATCTGGACTACGGGCAGTATCAGGCTTACGAAACCATGGAAAAGTTGGTAACGGTACTTAGCGTGGATGCCTTCATTGACGTAGAGCGAAGAACTGATTCTTCTCAGGAATCCCGGGCTAACCAGCACCATCTGCACCAGATTCTGATGCATGACCCCAACTATCTGCTGAATTATAGCCACCTGGGTTATCAGACGTATTTAGTAGACGCAGAAGTGCCGGCACTGTTAGACAAGTTTTACTTTGATACCTACCGCTTAGGATTGGTGAACCAGAACATTGCTACTATGGAGCCAATACTACGCAGCGCCGATATGCTGAGCTTTGATATTTCAGCCATAAAATCAGCGGATGCGCCCGGCCATGCCCGTACCCAACCCTTTGGTATGACGGGGCAGGAGGCTTGTCAGCTTTGTTGGTACGCCGGACACAGCGAGCGGCTTACCTCAGCGGGATTTTACGAATATAATCCTGACTTTGACGATGAACGGCAAACCACCGCCGCTATACTAGCCGTAATGGTCTGGTATCTGATTGAAGGCTACTACCATCGCACCTACGAAGAAGATTTTGAGAGTAATGATTTCATCAAGTACTTAGTACCGCTCCCCACCCCACCGGAACAGATCATTTTTTATAAGGCTAAAAAAAGCGAAAAATGGTGGATGGAAGTACCCACTCCCCCTACCGAGCGTATGAACGAGCGAAAAAGTATTGTACCTTGTGACCCATCCGACTACGAAATGGCCACTCAGGGCGAGATACCCGACCGCTGGATTCAAACCCAAGCAAAATATTCTTAACAACCTAAATGATTATTAGAATGAAAATTATAATCTCTTTTCTTTCCTGTTTTATCCTTTTGATTACCGCCTTAAGCAGTTGTGCTCAAAATGATGAATTTAAATCCATCTTCAATGGTGAAAATCTGGATGGATGGGAAATTTATGGCACCGAAAAGTGGTACGTGGAAAATGGCCTACTGGTTTGCGAAAGCGGTCCGGACGAAGCCTATGGCTATTTAGCCACTAACAAACCATATAAAGACTTTGTATTAACACTGGAGTTTCAGCAGGAAGCTAACGGTAATAGTGGGGTGTTCTTTCGTTCGTCTATTGAAGGCACCAAAATTAGAGGCTGGCTGGTAGAAGTAGCCCCTCCCGGCAACGCCGCCGGCGGCATTTACGAAAAGTACGGAAGAGGTTGGCTTGAGCAAATTCCCGAAGAGAAGGAAGATATTCTGAAGATGGGCGAATGGAATCAGATGCGCATTGAGGTTGAAGGTGACCAAGTGCGCACCTATCTCAACGATCAACTGATGGTAGATCTACAGGATGAGAAGATCGGGCAGGCCAACGGCTCTATTGCGCTACAGATTCATGATGGTGGCGGCATTAAGGTGCGCTGGCGTAATCTGATGGTAAAAGAACTATAGCGACTTGAGGGGAGGAATGCGAATAGTAAACGTAGTTCCTTCTCCAAGTTTGCTCTTGAGATCAACAGTACCCTTCAGTTTTTCCACGCATTCTTTTAAGATGTACAATCCAATGCCTGAGCCTTCGCGTAGCGAATTAGCCCGGTAAAACATATCAAATATCTGATCCTGTTTTTCCTCTTCAATGCCAATTCCATTATCGGAAACCTCTATAAGCGCGTAATCAATATCGGTGACTATCTTGATCTTGATGAACGATTCAACTTCTTCGTTCACAAACTTGAAAGCGTTAGAGATTAAGTTATTGAGTATGATATCGATCCGTAAGCGATCGCTGGTAAAGGGAGTATGAACGGTAATATCTTGGTGAACCTGTACTTTACCTTCTTCTATTTGCGCGTAGTACTCAGCCACAATTGACTCTACCATCTCCGTAAAATCAATAACTTCTGGCTTTATTTCCACCCGGCTGTTTCGGGAATAATTTAAAATGTCATGAATAAAACGATCCAGTTTCTGCAACGTCTGAATCCGGAGCTGATCATACTCGTGCACTTCTTCCAGACTATCTGAATTTAGGCTTAATTCCGAGAGGCCGATAGAAGAAGCGATGGGTGAGCGAAGGTCGTGCGAAACGCTGTAAACAAAGCGATCAAGTTCCTGATTAGTTTTCTTCAGCTCCTTGTTTTTACGTTTTACACTTTTCTCACTTTTTATCGCTTTCTCTTTCGCTTGGGTTAGCTCAGCCTCAATTTTTTTAAAATCAGTAATGTCTAAATTAATGCTTATCAAACCTGTCACCTTCCCTTTCTCAAACATAGGACTGGCAGCGGCATTAATGTATCTAATATCACCGTCGGGGCGAATTATTCGAAACTGAATATTAGATACTGTTTCACCCTGTATAGGTTTTGCCATTTCTTGCTCAACCAACTCCTGATCTTCAGGATGCACAAAAGAACGCCAAGTGGTTGTCACTTGAGCAAACCTTTCTTTACTAATCCCATAAATCTCGTATAGTTGATCATTCCAGTCTAACTGGCCAGTATCCGTATAATAAGTCCATACTCCTATCTTAGATGTCTCAATAGCCAGGTCAAGTTGTTTGGTTAACGACTCTAGCTTACTTTGTGCTTTTTTAAGTTTCCGATTTTTATCCCTTACCGTTTGTGTACTAGCTTCTGCTTTTTCTTTAGCCTCAGTAAGTTGAGTTTCAATCTTCTTAAACTCGGTAATATCCAGATTGATACCTATTAGTTTTACCACTTCTCCGTTTTCTTCTAGCGGCCGAGCTGAGGCTGCCACGTAACGGATTTCTCCTGTTGATCTACGTACCCTAAAATGAAAATTTTGTATAATCTCGCCTTCATATACTCGCTGAATGGTTGCTTTTGTTTCTTCCCAATCTTCTTCGTGTACGTAATCTTGCCAAACCTTCGGGTTAGCAATAAATTCAGCTCGCTCGAGACCATAAATATCTAGCTGTTGCTGGTTTATCTCTTCAATTCTATTGTCTTTAATGCTATGCATCCAAACTCCTACTTCAGCTGTTTTAATTGCTAAGTCTAGTTGGTTATTTAGAGCTTCCAGTTCTCTTTCGTGTTTCTTCTGCCCAGTAATATCTAATGCCATTGTATTCCAAACAACACTGCCATTAGCTAATTTCTTGGGTACTCCTCTACCATTTAGCCACTTAATCCGCCCATCAGGCATTACTATTCTGAACTCAACATTCCAGGTAGATAGTTCTGTGGCTGACTTTTGTACTGACTTAGTAAACCACTCTAGATCGTTAGGATGAATGCGCTCCCATATCAGAGAAACATCGCCGAATGCATCCTCCTGACTAATCTCGTATACTTCTTCTACTCCGTTACTCAAAAACAGTAATTCATCAGTCCCGTCAGATTTAAGCATATAGCGGAACATCAACCCTGGCACATTATAGGCAATATCTTTATAGTTTTGCTCACTTTCCTGAAGCGCAAGTTCAATCTTTTTACGGTCGGTAATATCCTGAAAAGATCCGTACAGATGCGTAACTTCACCTTGTTCATCAATTCGAGTAAATCCTCTTCCGTAACAGTAACGTTCTTCACCGTTACGCAAAACGATTATCTCAACTTCGTAGGACTCTCCTTTCTCTACCGCATTTTTAACGCACACTTGCAATCTTGCAAATGACTCAGGGCTGATAAGCTCGGCATGTTCTTCCAGAGAAGGTGCATCTGTTTCGGGATCCATGCCGAATATGTTGTAAAACTCTTTGGACCAGTACGTTTTATTCTGCTTTACGTCCCATTCCCAACTGCCGATGTTAGCGATAGACTCGGTTCTCTCCAGTATAGCTGTTTTCTCCTCCAGAGCCAGTTCACTTAACTTTTTCTCGGTAACGTCTAATATCAATGTATCCCAAATAATTGCTCCATTTTCCAGCTTCGAGGGTACCCCTATTCCGTGCAGCCATTTGATCTTTCCGTAGTTAGTTTTTATCCGCCATTGACGGTCCCATAAAGCCATTTCTTCAGCCGACTGCTGAAAAGTTCTGCGCATTTTTGATACATCTTCCGAAACAACGACATCCCATAACAAACCAACGTCCCGTAGCGCATCTTCCTGCTTCACTCCCCACAGCTCTTCACACTGCTGAGAAATAAATGACAGACTATCTTCTCCTCTGGCATTGATCTGATAGCGAAGCACCGTACCTGGAACGCTGTTGACAATATTTAAGAACTGATGCTCCTTGCCTTTGAGTGCTTCCGTTTTCTCACGCACCATCTGTTCTAGATTATCCCGGTAGTTTTCTAACTCCTGCTCCTGTTTTTTCTTTTCAGTAATGTCTGTAAAGGTTACTACTACTCCTCCTGTTTTATTTTGCACATTACGATACAAGTGCATTCGTAACCAGTAGTAAGTGCCGTCATTCGCTTTTATTTCTCGCTCAATGCTCTTTTCGCTTCGTAGAACTTCTTCTAGGTCTTCTGCTAGTTGATCGTACTCCAGTTTAGGCTTAAACGATTGAATGGGTCGGCCAATATCGGTTGCTTTAAGGCCCATTACCCGATTTACCGAAGGAGTAAACCGCCTAATGTGCAGGTTACTATCCAGAAATAGCGTAAGAATGTTGGTGCTGTCTAGCAGATTTTTTATATCGCTGTTAGCGCGGTTAAGCTCTACAATTTTTCCCTGTAAGCGTTCATTAGTCGTAAGCAGCTCTTCGTTCACCGATTGCAGTTCTTCACGAGAAGCTTCTAATTCCTCATTAATACTCTGAAGTTCTTCGTTGGCAGATTGTTCTTCTTCGTTAGCTACCCCTAAAGCTTCTATGGTATCCTGAAGTTGTCGCCGGGTTTCTAGTAGTTCTTGCTCTATTTCCTTAGCGTCCATTCTGGAAACCGCATCTGGTGGCTGATTTCCGTTGAACACTACCGGTTGAAATACTACACTTAGTATATTGGACTGATCGGCGTAGCCCTCTACCGGAGTCACGATTACGTTAATGAAATGTTTACCGGTGTCATCCACTACGCTGACATTGGGCATAACCATCTCGCTCCTATTTTTTATAGCATTGCGAATGGCGTAAGAAACTACCGACTTTAGCTCCTCTTTGGTATTGTTGATGAGATTCCGGCTGGCCTCTCCCGTAGTCATCTCCAGGTACTTACCGGTTCGTCCCTGAATATGAAGTATCTCTGCGCGATGATCAATCAGTAAGCTAGGGGGGGTAAATCGATCAAGTATTATTTCCTGATGAACGTCACTTAATGATAAAGTTGGCTTCTCTTTTTTTATCTTAAAATCCAAAGATTTAAATTGATATTTAGGAACGCCCCAACTTATCTTTTCCAGGTCGTATCGTTCTTGCTGGTAAATTTTAAACTCACTATGAATAGTCTTAAACAATCGGGATGTGTCACCTAACGACTCCGACTTACCAATCACTAAAATACCTCCGGGTACGAGCGCGTAATTCAGTAGCGAAAAAATCTTTTGCTGTAAAGAACCGTCCAGATAAATAGACAAATTGCGGCAGCTAACGATATTCATATTAGAGAACGGAGGATCCTGTACAATATCGTGCTCCGAAAAGATTACCGTATCGCGCACCTCTTTGTTAATCCGGTAGTATCCGTCTTCTGTTGAGAAATAACCACTCAGATAGCCTTCTGGTATTTGATCTCCAATCTCTTTGCTGTATAGTCCGGATCGGGCTTTGGCAATGGCTTTAGGATGTACGTCGGTGGCGAAAATCTGTACTATTGCATCTATCTCGTTTTTTCTCAAATACTCATGAACCAGTATAGCCCAGGTGTAAGCCTCTTCACCAGTAGCGCAGGCCGCCACCCAGATTTTCAATTTTTTTGGTGGTTCCTCACTAAAAATCTGGGGAAGTATTTTGTCGCGGATAAATTCAAAAACTTCCGTGTTTCTAAAGAAAGTGGTAACCGTAATAAAAAGATCTTCTACCAGCGCTTCTATCTCATCAGGATTGTCTTTGGCAAAGCTTAGGTACTCATCTAACTGGTCAATCTGAATGTTTGTCATCCGACGCTGCACTCGCCTTAATACTGAATTAGGCTTATACTGGGTAAAGTCGTAGGAGGTATTCTCCCTAATTAGCGCCACAAGCTGGTTTAGCCTCTCTTGTTCGTCGGTTGGTTTCGAGTTGTCCAAATGCCCTCCTTGATAAGATTACGTTGTCAACTATGTTCTTTGTAGTATAATGATTTTCATCCGGATAAATAGCTGAGTATCGTACATATCCCTTTGTTCTATGGCAAAGTTTAATTTACACTATCTGTTTTACTATGTCGGATGACTGATTTTCTTAGTTAGCTTAGAGAAACAGCTTGATGACATAAGACACGCTATCAATAGACTTTACGGTTCGGCAAGATGGTATTGAGGAATACCTGAAGCCATTTTTTTGCCTCGCTTAGTATTATAAAGTAGTAGGTTGTTTTAGATATGGAGATGAATAGTAAGAACAAGAATGGTTATTTTTTATTCTTACTGTTTGCTTTATTTTATATTATTTGGCAACAATATATTGCTTGATATTCTGAAATAAAACAGATTGTGCAATAAAAAAATAATTATTTCAGATATATTCAGAATATTATTCTATAACTAATTTCATCTGGCTTATTATCTGCTAGGTTTAAAAATTCCATCGTAGTAGCTACCCATATAAGCTCCCCAAGCAAGCGGCTTTTGTAATATCACCCCTGTACCTATTCGGTGAACTTGAAGGCCATCGAAGGTGTAAGTGTGGCGGAGGTCAGTGCCATGACAGTAAATAATGTCCAGCATGCCGTTACCGTCCAGATCGCCGATCCAGGGGGTAGAAGAGATGTTACTTCCTTCCCACATGTCGCCCAACTGCTGTACCTCTCCACTGCTAAGGTCAATAGCCACCAACATATTGTAGAAGAATTTTTGGTAAAGCTCATTCACCTGCTGGTAATTTACGCTCATGATTATTTCATCCCGCCCATCTTCGGTGAGGTCGATAGCCACTGCCGTACTGGTTTGGTAGAACCCGAGCGAATCCATAAACTCAATGGCACCATTACGGCCATTCACCATAAACTGCCGGTTCCACTCCAGTTCGGGCCACTCACCCTGGGCTACCGAAGCAAAAAAATCGGGAATAGTATCGTTCGTGAACTGCCCACCTGCCAATGAACTATAGGCGTCCGAAACCGGTAGCGTAGTGCTCCAGAGCGGTTCAAACTGCTTGCCCTCAAAAGCCAGCACATCGCCCGCTACCGAAACAGCTACGATCTCCGGCACCGAATCGCCCGTCAGATCGACTCCCACTGGGGGGGCAATAAATCCTTTATCCGGACTACTGGCCAGCAACTTGGCACCCGATAAATCCTCTCGCATAACATCTGATAATGTAGTGGCATATAGGTTTCCCCCGATGGTTTCACCCCCAGTACCAAACACTACGGTTAACTCGCCTTTTGTTGGATTAGGTATAGCTACTACTGACATGTATATCTCTTTGCCGTCGGGCATGGCGGCTTTAGCCAGAACTTCTCCGGTTCGGGCACTGAGTACCATCAGATGACCGGCTGGTCGGTTGGGGTCATAGGCTTCTACCATTACATCGCCTCCGTTGGAAACCAACAGATCTTCCAGCCCATCCTGATCCTGATCGGGAACGAACTGAGGGTTGTAAAAGTTATACCACTTGGCTTGGCGTACTTCCTTTAACTTGGTAGTGGAAAAAAACTCCCATAGCACTTTCCCGCTAGCTCCACTAATAGCTTTAAGTACGGCAGAGCGCCCCCCGATAATTACATCCTCTACCCCATCATCATCAATATCCTTCAGTGCGGCCGAACCAAATACCTGATCACGGGCGGCTACCCGCCACAGTAGTTCCCCACCAGCACCATCTAAGGCAATTATGGCCGAATCTGACGGGGTAAGTTCTTCCCCACCAGCACCCAGGATAATGTCTTTGATTCCGTCGCCGTTCAGATCGGTGGTGCGGGGCGATGAGAAGGTGCCTACGGAAGGTAGGTGCACCGACCAGGAAGATTGAGCCCAAAGCTCAGTCGGACTGATCAACTGACTAATTGACAATCCAATTAGCAGTAAGAGTTGTACTCTGAAAGAAAAAAGCTTTCTCATCGTTTCAGCTAATCAATTAGCCGCCAATAGCGACCTATTTACGATAATCTAATGGCGGCTCACGGTCGCCTAGCAGAGAGTTATAAGCGAAATCTTCGCCTCGCTTTAGCATTAGCTCTTCGCGGGCCTCTTCAGTAACTTCCGGTTTCTGGAAGATATCTATTGCGGTTAGTGCCAAGGTTTTGGCAGCTACTATCATGCCCTTATGCCCAATACTAGTGCCCCCAGCCGCTACAGCCTGCCAACTGTGAGCATAGGTGCCTGGTACCCAGGTAGCTGCCGACATACCTGCCGTAGGTGCCATCCAACTTACGTCTCCCACATCAGTAGAGCCCCCAGTACCCCGGTTGCTCACGGTGTAAGGCTGAACTTGATTAGCTGAGGCCAAAGTGGCGTCACCCGGATCATACGTTTGCTGAATCTGTTCAGCAAAAGCTTTTTCATCTTCATCGTAGCTTACTCCGCCTACCGTTTGCAGATTACTATACATTATCTCCGACAGTGTTTCATTAGGCAATACGTTGTAGATACCATGAATAACTTCGTATTCCATACGGGTACCGGTTCCCAGTGCCGCGCCTTCAGCAGCCTTTACCACTCGCTCGAACATATCGCGCACCTCCTGCATTTCGGGATGACGTACGTAATAGAAGGATTCGGCAAAGCCGGGAACGATATTCGGAGCATCACCACCCTTGGTAATTACGTAGTGAATGCGACTTTCGGCCGATACGTGTTCGCGCATCATGTTCACCATCATATTCATGGCTTCAATGCCATCCAGACCCGACCGACCTTTTTCGGGTGCCGCTGCCGCATGAGCCGAGTTACCGTAAAAGCGAAACTTAGCCGATTTATTAGCGAGAGACGAACGAGCACTGGCACTGTTGCGGCTTCCCGGATGCCAGTGCAACACCGCATCAACATCGTCAAACAAACCCTCCCGTACCATATATACTTTTCCGGCTCCGCCTTCTTCAGCCGGAGTGCCGTACAAGCGCACTGTTCCGCTAGTACCAGATTCGTCCAGCCAGCTCTTCACGGCAATAGCCGCAGCCACCGAGCCGGTACCGAACAGATGGTGGCCACAGGCGTGTCCGCTCTTCCCTTCTTCCATAATTTTCCGTTCAGGAACCGCCGCTTGAGACATGCCCGGTAGCGCATCGAACTCAGCTAACAGCCCAATAACCGGTTCACCCGATCCGTAAGAAGCGACAAAGGCGGTTGGAATTCCCGCTACGCCTGCTTCTACCGAAAATCCGGCATCCGATAGTGTTTTTTGTAGTAATTGAGAGCTTCGCTCTTCCTGGTAGCCTAGTTCGGCATAGTTCCAAATCTGATGGGCAACGACAGCGTACTGCTCAAACTTTTTATCCAGACCAGCCAATACGGCTTTTTCTTCTTTAGAAAGTTCGGATTGGGCAAATCCTACGGAAATCAGACCAAGACTTATTAATAGTGTAACAATTTTTTTCATAGGTAGATTAGCGTATAATAAACTTCTAAAATACGGCGAGTAGGTTAATCAGACAATGCTTTACACCAGATTCTTCCTTTTGGCAGTATTTAAACAAACACCGTAGGAACATGAAGTTGCGCCGAGGCGGCCCTTGGGAGTTCATTCGCATGTATTCCTTCGGGTAAACCGAAAAATCGTATATTTCGGACTAACCTAATCTTACCAATCATGCGACAACTTATTTGCCTACTCTTTTTTCTAACCTTATTCACTATGACTGCTCTTGCCCAATCTGAGAATGACTACGTTCGCCACGTAGTGGTATTTAAGTACAAAGCCGATGCCTCGGAAGCGGATATTCAAAAGGTAACCGACAGCTTTCGTGATTTACAAAACCAAATTCCGGGCATTGTGTCTTTTGAGCACGGTATCAACAACAGCCCCGAAGGATTGAATAAAGGTTTTACCCATGTGTACCTGCTCACCTTTGAGAATGCCGAAGCTCGCGACACTTACCTTCCCCACCCCAACCACAAAGAATTTGGTAACCTACTCAGCGAACTAGGAGTTCTGGAAGAGGTATTTGTGGTGGACTATACGGTGGGGGGGTAGCTATGTAAAAATGAGTTTTTTAGATATTCTTGACGTTTTTTCCAATCTATTATCGATAAGAGATAGCCATTCGTATAAACAACGGCGAGGCAAGTCAACCGGCAGAACGTTGTTTGTCGTTTTACTCATTATTGGGATCGGTTGGTCTGCTATTGAACTGATTAGAATATTAGATCTAATATCTTCTCTCCTGTTTGTGGGTGTTTTCACATTGTTAGGCCTTATTCTTTCCTTTGGGAGTGTAGTTCTAACCTATCGGCTGAATCTAATAGAGCACTTTAAAAGAGGGGGCTACCTTTTGATAGTTACCGCAAACTGCTTAATTGTAGTCTCCTTAGCAAGCTTTGTTAATAGAAATTACGGTTCGGAACGGGATAATACCGAGCAAGCTGTGATATTGAGCCATCCAATCAATAGCGAGAATATCACTACTATGTTGGTAGGCTTTGATGATAAGGAAGTAGAGACGCGAGCACCTAGAACCTACGGACAAGCTTTACAAAAAGGAGATACTGTAGAGATAAGATTGACTGACGGGCGATTAGGATTCGATTTTATAAGTCGGATTGAAAAGCTCAATAACAAGTTTTGACTCTCTCTTACCAATTACAGAGCAGTTTGTTCCGCGAAAGCACTACTCATATACTCATTTGTTAGCTCGACTTTAGCCTTTTTACTCTTGCTCTTGACTGGTTAAAGATGTCTACTTCAAATAAATTTATAATATTCTGAATTACCGTGATTTATCATAGTTTGCTTAGCGTGCTATCTACCGACCACATCAGTCGGATTATTTTTCAATCTCTCTTTTACACATGGAGGTTGAAAATTAACCTGAGAAGGCCGTAGCTTCTGAAAGCAGGTCTTCTCTGTTCCCGTATCAAGCTATAGTCCATAATAAGAATCATTTCCAAAAGGCTAAAGTCAAGCTAAGGCGTCTTCATACCACTCAGAAACGAGTGATGATTACACCCCCACGTTTTCCATTATAAGTAAGTCGTACTCTAATAACCAGGGTTTTCTACCAGATTAGGGTTGTCGGCAATTCGGCCCAGTCCCAGGGCGTAGTAGTAGTTTCGTTCCGGATGGCTTCTGACCCGTCCTCGATCTCCATCAGCTATTTCTACCGTATACGTACCAGTGTCGAAGTCATAATCAAAGTGGAATCGGTGCCGCATTTTCTGGTCTAATTCCTCAACGGCAATCCGCCAGCGGCGAAGATCCCAAAATACATGATCCTCAAAAGCTAGCTCTACGCGTCGTTCCTGACGGATACGCTCTTCGGTGATCTCTGTCACGGGAGGCATGCCTGCCCGGTCACGAATTTCATCGTTGAGGTAACGAGCCATATCACCATTGGGGTCACCCAAATAAAAGGCGGCTTCTATGTAATTCAGCATGATCTCTGCTAACCGAAACTCATAAAAGTCAGTAT
>CAKZYJ010000092.1 GCA_937884755.1 uncultured Flammeovirgaceae bacterium | reverse complement strand
TGGATAAGCCGAATATTTTTTGAAAACCGATGTTGCATGTTCGTACTTTACTTTGTTGGTTTAAACCAATCGCTAATAATAAACTCTTTATGGTTAACAGGAATCATGCCAAACCACGAAAATTAGCCTTCATCCAATTGCTAAGACAATATTACAGAGGAAATAGTTGTAAAGATAGTCCTAAAATAATCGCAAATATGTTCTGCATGAATGTAAAAAATGTTCATGTATTAGATAATGTAAGGAATGCATCTTTTTTGCAATTTTACAACATAAAATTGAGAAAAGAGCACTATTAAGTTTCTTAGTTAAGAAAAAGGGAGAGGTTCTCCAGAAAAACTTAATAAGTCACTCTTCTTTGACCGAGAAAACTCTTTTTCTATTCTTTTTTCGAGAGAAGATGATGAGCCTCCCAACGCAGGCCAGCTAAAATACCATTGGCCTGATAAATCTCGCCAACGTCTATTCCAATATTGACGTAAAATGTAAATCCAGAAGAAGTCTCTCTTTCTATTTCGGTCAGAAAATACTGCTGGTTTTTCGGTGGCCGGAAAGCATAAGGAGCATCTGGATTTTCTATGCTACCCCACCCATTAATCCCACCGTTAATTCCACCGTAGGTTCCATAGTTTGTAGAAAATGTAGCAAGTAACTTGTATTTCCAGTAGTCTTTATAATTTCCAGTGATACCAAAATGATGAGCCACTACTCGATTGTTCACTATGTTAAAATTGAATCCACCCTCATCAGGGTCTACAAAGGTGGGATCATATAACTTCATCCGACTTTTGGTATAAAATAAGGGAGTTCCTATAATACGGTCTTGATAAGTCCAACCGCTTCTATACAGATAATTGTTATAATAGTTGTCTCTTCCCCTAAATTCGCCACCATATTTATCTTTAGCTCCCGGAGGGTCATTGGGTCCCCCGGGTCTAGTAGGACCACTTTGGTACTTAGTGTACAAAAACTCATAAACCAGTTCCACATAAAATGAACTATTATTCTCGGGAGTCACGTGCATTCCCAGTAAGCGATCGCCATTAAACGGATTATTGCCGGAGGCATCTTCAAAAAGCGTTTGATGATAAACAGCTAATTTACCAAGTCTCGTATCTGCTGTAATACCTAAATCATAGACACCTAGATGATCCCCTGCAGCATTAGATACTTCACCTGGCAAAAGACTATTGCCTTCCTCAAGCTGAGCACTTCCTCCCATAAACACGCGAAGATAATCGCGAAAGCTATCTGGAATACTTATCCCTGCTGTTTCGCCGCCCCAAATAGCGAAATGAGCTAACCCTCCGTATACGTTTACTGGAAATTTGCCTCCAGCCCGACCATACAGCGATTTTTCGTGTAGGTAAGCATTAGAAATGTGCCGTCCCTCACCAAACCATCCGTGAGCAAATGTTCCCTTAACCTCCAGGTACCCTTTAGTAAATGGAACTGGAGCGTATTCTGGTATAGATAAAAGTATCTGAGGCATTGGACGAGCGTTACTACTGATAGCTAAAGAGCCACTCGAGATACTCTCATCAGGTGTTCCCACAGTTCTTTCCATTTGCCCAGCCATCAGCTCAAATGCTCCATATCTAATTTTCAAGTACCCTTGCTGTAAAAAGGCAGTATTATCGAGTTCAGAGAATGAAGTTCGAGCAACGCCATCTAATCCGGCTTCAATACGAAGCCTTTCACTTAGTTGGAAGTAGGACATTGCACTAGCTCTCAATAAGCCTACTTGATCATTGTCATAATCTAGAATGCCAAAACGATTCGCCACTAACCACTGAGGAAGATATGATTGGCTAGATACCCCTCCTAATGTACTAACCTGTATAATAAGTGAATCTGATTGAGCAATACTGAGTAAAGGGATCAGACTCCAGCCGATAGCAAGCAGATAAGCTCTATGAAGAATACACATATTGTTTAGCTTTTTCACTCAGAAACTCTTCTATAAAAGCTGAGAAGTTATCTCTGAAAGATGATATACCAAATCTTTCGGCATGTTTCCGAACAAGCGTGGCATCAAAAGAATGCGATATCTTCTCAAAACGATTGACTGTTTCTTTTAGTGCTGATACTGTTTGCTGCTCGAAAAATAAGCCAGTTTTATCCGGAACTACTGTTTCCAATGCTCCACCCTTTCCGTAGGCGATAACTGGGGTACCGCAGGCTTGAGCTTCCACCGGAACAATACCAAAATCTTCGTCTGCGGCAAAAACAAACGCTTTAGCCCTTTGCATATAATACTTCAGAACCTCAAACGACTGGAAACCTATCATTTGTATATTTTCTCCCGCTTTAGCTCTTATTTTATTGGCGTCAGGTCCACTTCCAATGACAACTAGCTTCTTATCGGGCATGGCCGTAAAGGCTTCCACAATTAGATCTACCTTCTTGTAAGGCACAAAGCGAGAGGCTGTTAAATAGAAATCTTCTTTTTCGTAATAAATTGCAAAATCTTGTATGTTAACTGGCGGATAGATTACGGTCGCTTCTCTCCGATACACTTTCTGTATACGGTTAGCGATATACCAAGAGTTAGCTGCAAAGGCATCAATTCGATTAACCGTATTTAGATCCCACTGGCGAAAATAATGAAGAAATAGCTTCGCGAAAAAACCTTTAACTCCTCTCTGAAGATCAGATTCACGAAGATACTGGTGGTACAAATCCCAAGCATATCGGGAGGGTGAGTGGCAATAGCAAATATGTAACTGATTGCTGTTCGTGATAACTCCTTTGGCTACTGCGTGACTATTAGATATAACTATATCGTAAGCTGATACATCTAGCTGCTCTATGGCTAATGGCATAAGAGGCAGATAGCTACGGTATTTCTTTTTAGCGAAAGGGAGTTTCTGAATGAATGATGTTTGGACAGTTTTGTTTTGGATAAAATATTTTAAGTCATCCGGTAAAAACTCTACTATACTGAATAAATCAGCATCCGGAAAGATATTCAATATTTGCTCCAATACTTTTTCAGAACCAGAATGATCTACCAACCACTCATGAATCACCGCTATCTTTAAAGACATACTGTTATGGATTGTTATCAGTATAGATAATTAATCTGTCAACTCTTAACTATATTCTGATAGAGGTTATCTGATAAATACCAGGTAAAGTTATGAATACAACCATTTGTATAGTATAAAATGATGGTTTACTAGATGACTGAAAGAAAAAAAGGGTACAAAAATAGGTTTATAAGATAAGTCCTTGAAAATACCAGTGCAATAAAATGTCACTTTGAATATTGAAACCAACTTCTAGAGTAGAAGGGTTATCAGAGCGGATACGGGCTCTCAGATGTTCATGTCGATCGTATTGCTTATGTAGTACTTCACTAACTAATTTGATCTCCCCCGTGCCTTTATTCCAAACAATGTCTAGCAGTGTAATAAGTTTGGGATCGTCTTCTTGATCCAGAATGAATAGACGTCCTGCAATCATGTGCTGAAAAGGAAGTATATCTTTCCATTTATACTTGTTACCCCCTCCGCCTACTACAGTCTGCCCTGCTAATAATTTAAATCCTTTGGATTCTCCAATACGAAAGTTTATTCCTTTAGCATTTTCTAGAGATAGTGGTCGTTCATAATATGATTTTATTTTATCACCTCTACCAGACAGGAATAGCCCTAATTCTGCTTCAGTTTCATCTTTTTGATAACCGCTTCTTCCTAGATAAAATCCATTCTCACTAGATCCACTATACGTATTGACTAGCACAGACTCTACATTTCTCTTTGTAAGAGACTGAAAAAAACCTAATGGCCCGTGTAGCGATTTATTATGTGAGCTAATAGGCCCCGCTTTCATATCGGTATTGGCATATGGTACTGATTTCCAGTAATTATCACATGCGATAACCTTTTCCCAGGGGCGCTGAGGAGTAGTTTGATCATTAATTCCATTATTTGGTTTACCCCTCCCTCTTATAAACCCACTAAACCAAAACCTACCACTGCCTGTAAACTTCCCTGGCTTAAAAGATTCATAGGTAATATCACCAATATTATCTACCCCGTTACCATCGGCGTTAACATAAACAGCTTCAGTACTGTGTGCCCACATGAACAGGCGAAAACGCGCATTATAGAAAAAACCTGATACGTGGTTAAATCCTATTTGCCCAGCTTCTACATTGATGTAGCAGTTATTGAAATCGTTGCCATGAAAGCTGTGAGCACCACCGCCTTGTTCTAAACGAATTCCATTTTCACAAAATGAAAGTTCTATTTGGTGAAACTGGTTAAGCTCAGAATAGGCCTTATTAGACTGATTATGGAGCCATATACCGTATTTGAGTCGTTTTAAACGAACATTCTCAAAAGTAGCAAAACACTGTCCATCAATATAAATTCCAACACAGCGGGTGGCAGTATCATTAACATTGTTAACCCCCGAGATAGTCATGTTTTTAATACCCACATTGCTAAAAGCACCTGAGCCTCCTCGGAATACGAATATGCTATCCTTATTCTTTAAGCTTGGAAGTGGAATAATATGAACCGCTTGAGCATTAGCCCCGACCAAACTACATCCAAAATAGTCCTTATCAGTTACTGTAATAGTTGAGCTTACTCGGTAGGTACCTGGGGGGAAATATACTACACTCCGACCCGCCGCCTTTACAGTTTTCTTAATACTGTCAGTATCATCCGTTTGCCCATCACCAGTAGCTCCGAATTCTTTAACATTATACCAGCCTTCCACTGTATCTATTTTCGTGAAAAAGATTGATTAAATAAGAGTATATTTATTCAGCAAAAACTGTTTTAAACAGCAGTAAAATATGCTTTTTAAATAGTTGAAAATCAAATTTCTTCACATAAACTAATGCATTCGCTGAGAATTTCTCGTATGTGTCAGGATTCTCTATAAAGTAGTCTACCTGCTCTGCAATAGCTCGAGGGTTCTTAATAGGAACCTGTACTCCTACATGCCCCGATATATTGATTTCCCTTTGTCCGCCAATATCGGTGGTAATTGCTGGTATACCAAATTTATAGCCTTCTACTGACACTCTTCCAAATGCCTCTTCGGCAATGGATGGCACGCATACTAGATCCACCTCATCTTTTAAGATAGTTTCTGTATCTTCTGCAAACCCTAGTAGTTGAACATGGTCATTAGTATACTTGAGTAAATTTTGATGCTCACCTCCCTTGCCATATACTCGATAATACACATTATCCTGATACTTGAGATAAGGGAAACTTTGCATAAAATACTCTATACCTTTCCAAGGAATTAGTGAGGCGAATACTGCTACAGTGATTTTAGACTTATGACGAATGGATTTATTTGTAACTGTTACCGCATTGATCCTCATGGGGTTATGTATAACCGTACTCCGCCTAACCGCAAGATTATCTTTTACTGTCTGAGAAACACAGATTATTTGAGCTGCATTACGAACTATTATTCTCAGAAAACGATAGAATGGCGATGTACGATCATAGTAGTTGCGAGCATGATATATATAACGTATTTTAAAAAAAGCGTGCAGTATGGATGCAAACACTAAAGGCTTTTTACAAGAAGTGTATATTATTGTGTTGTAACGATTAAGCTTCTCATCTCGAAAAAATCGCGCTAAGCTAATAACATTGACTATGACATAGTAAGGAAAAGTGAGTATCTCCTTAATACCTATACTAAAAGCTGCTTTTTTCCCTCCTACAATCTTTCCGTAGCCTCTTAACTGATGAATAACTTCTACCTTTTGTTGAGCTTTTTCATAGAAGATTGACTGCGTAGTTGTATCAAACAAGTGGATTCGATAATGCGGTTGCAATACATCTATTATCTCAAGCGTTCCTCTTTGTCCTCCGCCGAAAGACACTTTTCCAGAGTCTTCCAGAACTACTACATTTCTCACTTCTCTATGCATATTTTATTTGAGCCTGAGTCACTTCTTGTCTCACACTAGAAAATTTAAGATAATTCAATACGATAGCTATATTTACCCAAAGATAGATGCTATATGTAGGATATAATGAGAATTGCATGAGTAGTGTAGTTATCACTCCTATAAAACCTACTTTAATGATTGGATCTCTGGATTTTCGCTTTTTGATTAACGTTACCAATAAGTAAATATAAAAGCTATAAAAAAAGAAAGAACCGAATAGCCCAGTTTCAGCTATAACCTTTATTAAACCACTTTTTACTCCATCTAACTGAGCCGCCATAAGATCATCATATTTCCATAAATGGAATACAGAATTGCCCCCTCCTACTCCAAATAGTGGATAGTCATTAAATAGCTCTAATCCCATATAAATATGATAAGAACGAATACTACCAGTAGAAGATACAGTTGTCGGCTTTTCTAGCAAGTGAGTGGCTTTTTCGTAGAAAACATATTTGAATAACTCATAGTACCCAGAGTTAACAATAAAGTAAAAAGCGGCAAGCGAAAGTAGTGATATTGCTAAGGTGATTTTTATCTTCTTTTGTATGCTATCAAAAATGAAAACAGTGAGACCTACAGCAAATAGAAAAGCCAATAGATTAGTAGAAAAAGTGAGTATCAACGAAGAGCCATTAATAATAATCAGTAGCACTTCTTTTTTTCTAGAAAATAGCCTCTTGTAATACATAAGGTATATTATTACCCAAGACATCATAAAAGCAAAGTCGCCTGCTTCAGATGAAAATCCGGATGTTCTGAGTTCATAGTCTGGCCGATGGTTACGGTAGTCTACCATATCGGGGACTAAGTCAGGAAACCCCATTATCCTGACAAAAAAGAATCCATACAACGAATAGACGGAAACAATTGTACCTATAATCACATACAAGCGAATCAACCAGTCTCTATCCTTATAGATTAGCCTTGATCCGTTAATGGAATTAATTACTAACCAGCAGATCACATAGTATACATATACAATAAGGGGTGCTACATACATATTGAACCTCAACGACCCTCTGGCTTCACTAAAATGGTTGTAAAAGCCACTAAGAGTATCTATGGTAAGATATTGGTACACCGTACCAGGTACCGTGGCTACGATAAAAAAGAGGAATAGCAGTAACGAATATTTGGAATATATGATGTAGTTTTTACCACGAATTAGAAAGGCACCGAGTAAAATGATAGCAACAAACTCATAAATTTTAAAACTTCCTCCTACATTGAGTACTAGTACCTGTTGAAGGTAGATTACTCCAAAGAGAAGTATTATTAACTTATAGTACAGTTGCTCAAAGCCAATTTTTAGCATATCTGATGCTATTTTTTACCTCCTGTTTAGCTCTACGAATAATGGTGAAAATTAAGGCTGGTATGGTTCCCAGATGTTTCTTTCTTATTTGATACCCCTCACGAATTGTAGTTTCAATATTACTTCCACTTATTCCGCCTAAACGCATTAATGAAATCACCATGGGGTATGAAACAATAACGACACCTTGAGTAGCACACCTGATGAGAAACTCCGTATCCATCGTGTTTTTTAGATCTAAACTAAAATCTCCTACCTGCTCGAATACGGTATGTCGGTAGATTGTACTAGGTTGGGGATAAGTACGCAGATAGTAAAGTGATCGTTTACTAAAAGCGTAGTTAAAGGAATATACGCGTCGGTCGTTCATTGTTAAAAAGCCAGTACGAAACCAGTGAACACTGGCTTTAGGATTTAGAATATCGAAAGCATTTTGAATACTATCTTTAGATACCAGAAAATCGTCTGCATTTAAAAATAGGTAGTAATCGCCGCTAGCAGCCTTTACTCCCTTGTTAAAAGCATCGCTAATACCCTTATCCGGCTCGCTTACAATATAATCTATCTGTTCTTCGTATTTTTTTACAATATCAAGTGAACTATCGGTAGAAGCCCCGTCAATTACAATATATTCTATATTACTGTACGACTGACAAAGTACGCCTACTATAGTTTGCTCTAGATAGTTTTGGCTATTAAATACTACTGTAATAATGCTTAATAGAGGTTTATCCTGATAATTTTGTTTAAAATAGCCCTGCGTTCTTAAACCTCCTTGATATACTTGTTCTGGATGCGATGACAAGTATAAGCTATCCGATTTACCAGTCGGGGGTACCTTCGTGAGCATCCTGGTAGTTGAATACCTTCTGTTTAAGTTAATAATATCCACTGCTCAAAACTAAGCTTAGTGTCCTCTTGTGCTTCCTCTTATTGAGAAAAGCTACGAGCACTTCTTAACGGCTTTATACATTTTTTCATTTTTGCTACTATTTCTAGATAGGTATACCAATTAAATGATTTAATGATATTCAAACGCCGTACCCATTCAATGTGATAATAGTTCCCTTCATAATTTCGCTGCTTCTCTCTATACAATGCCGAACGTAGAAGTAATCCTAAATTGTATAAAAAATAGATGCTTAAATAAAGGTAGGGATAACTCTCAATTAGGCGAGGTTTTCGGTAGAAATAGTCATACGATGTAAGGATAAAGCGAGACTCAGCAAACCCTACGGCTATTCGCTGAACATAGGTCCACTCAAGACGGTTCGCTGGAATAAAATGTCTTAGCTGTAATGAAGGGTTATAATACAATTGGTACCCCATGATTTTCAAAGCAAAGCAAATCTCGGCATCCTCTCCTGCACTTAACGTTTTTCCTTTGCGACCCGATAATAGGGATGTGAAACCTTTCTCTCGCATGTTCATCCAGGCGGATCGTCTCAGGGACAGTCCAGCTCCCCATAATTCATACTTCTCTTCAGGCAAAACTCCCTCCTCGCTCGCCTGTTGTCCTACCGCGAATAAATGTTGGAATGTAGGGAACCAATCTGGCGAATCCCCCTCAAATACAGCTGTATTATGCCCACCGCAAGCTCCTACTAACGGTTTATCTTTAAGCGTATTATACACTAACTCAATCCAGTTTTCAGCAATCCAATTATCATCATCTACAAAGGTGATAAACTCATATTGAGCCTGTTGTACCCCTGTAATCCGTGCCGCGATAAGACCGGGTGAAGCTTCGTGGATAACTCTAATTGGAACAGAAATCTGATATTGTTTCCATTGGTATTCTGCGTATTCTCCGGTACCATCGGTAGAAGCATTATCGACTATAACAAGTTCCCAATCTATCTCTTCTCTGCATTGCTGAAGCGCAATATGTTCTAATGTATCAGGTAGACGAGAGACACTATTGTAACAACAGACGATTACACTAACCCCTAACTTCATGAATGTAATAGATAATCGAGCAGTTGATCACCTGGACTCTCCGGCACCTGGTTAACCGCAAGACGATGAGCAGCTTGCCCCAGAACTTTCCATTGTTCACGACTGCTCCATGCTCTCTCTAAAGCGCGGCTTAAATAAGTGGCTGTAGGTGCTTCTACTAAAAAGCCTGTCTCGCCTTCTCGGACAAATGCAGCGTTTCCACCTACATCAGTGGCTATAGCGGTGCGGCCACAAATCATGGCCTCTACTAATGATGAAGGGGTACCTTCAGCAATGGATGGCATGATAAGTAGATGATTATGAGTCCACACTTCGCTAATATTACTAGTGTGACCTTTAAAGGTTACCCTTGTCTCTAACTGGTAGAAGCGAACAAGTTCCCGCAAGTATTCCTCGTGTTCACCCTGGCCATAGAATGATAACTTCCATTTCCGATCTTTCCACACTGTTCCGGACAATACTTCCAAAAGTATATCTTGCCCCTTATAATTACAGTCCAAGCGAGACACACAGGCAAATTGATAACCATCTCCAGTAGAAGGGTATTCTATTAACTGGAAGTACTGAATATTAGGTGGATTGAATATCACAGTAGAGGAGTGTAAGGGAAGGGCGAGTTGACGGCGCGAGACTTCACGATTTCGTTCTGAGACAAAGCAAATGCCCTTTGCATTGCCAAATATTTTTCGGCCTAGAACAAACTCATTGTAAGGTAGCGTATAATGCTCATAATTAAATTGAGGGATGATGAAGTAGTCACTGCCGACTTCTTTAATGGCGCTGAATAGAGACGGTTCCTGGATGATATCATAGTTTCCCCCTTGACTAATACATATGAGATCAGGCTGAAAATCGTGAAGTGTTTTTTTAATCTCGTATGAGCTCAGATAGGTTCTTTGTATCTTATTAGCTGCCTTGGCTGCTATTTTAGAGGACAAATTAAAGTGTTTGCGGCGATGAATGATTGCCCCTTGTATTTCCAGCTCGGCAATCTGAGGCGGTGTGGGCTCCCACTTGTATACAGATGTTAATACTTTGTGACCACGGTGTAGTGCCTGAAAAGCCGCTTGCGCCCATAGATTCTCACTCCCTCCCCAGGGGCTATCAGCCATAGTGGAAATGAAAGCTATCTTTTTCAAACGCTAAGAGGATAATTGAGATTTAGGAGACAAAAACAAGTTGGCTGAGGCACCACTTTCCACAAATCGATCAAGGTTGAATTCTTCAAAGTTGTAATCTGGTCGGGTTAGCATGGTACCCTCATAATCATCAATGCTAATTAGATTAAAAAACTCATCTACATTAGTTCCGTATTTAGCCAGAGCTTGATGTCCGTGCACTTCAATTAGTAGTTTTGGCTTAGTGGCTAACAAATCAGGGCATCCTCTTAGTACTTTCACCTCATAGCCCTCAACATCTATTTTCAGTACATTGAAAGGTCCATATTCCCGCATCAGTGTATCAGCACGGAGAGTTTTCACAGCCAATTCTCTCTCATTATTCTTTGCTCGACTTACTACTGAACCATTATTTTCGTTATTAATAGATACTTCTTCTTCTATATCAGAAGCGCCCACATTCATTATTTTGCAGTAGCTCACATCGTTCAATGCTACCTGAGACATAGCAACCATACAATTCATAGGCACAATATCAAGCCCTAAGACAAACCCCTTAGAGCCTACGAATCTAGATAGCATCATGGTCGTGAACCCGTTATTACACCCAATCTCCAACACACGATCTCCTGATTTAACCAAACGCTCCATTTCAGTAGCCTCGGTGTGATTCTTCCAGATATTAGGATTATACCAGTACCTATAAGTGCTGTCAGTAATCCAGTAGGCAAAATCAGCATTATCCCGACAATAATGTTCTATATAAGGATAGCCCTTATTTCCAGATAGGCTGTTTCTTAGCTGCTTAGCCTTACGTTTTAGAGAATCGATGATTTGCATAGATTGATCGTTGAAATTAGCTTAGAGTCATCTACCAACGGCTTGATGCTCTCAATGAACCCTTTTCTTGGACAAAACAAATATCACAATACGCTAGTGCTCCATCAAAAGGTCTTCGTAGAAATCCGCCAAAGTCATATATTATATATCCTCGCTCTTGCATGAACGTAGTCACCTCATTAAATACTGGTATTCCGTCCATAAACTCATAAAGTGCCACTTCCAGAATGTATGCTTTTGTCTTTCCAAATGTTGAAGCAGCACCTTGTAGTGCTTTCAACTCATATCCCTGAATATCCATCTTAATAAGGTCAGGGATTTTTAAAGACTCTTTTTCAATAAGAAGATCAATGGTAGATACGGGAACACTTCTTTGCTTACCTTGCTTTAGCAACTTATCGTCAATCTGAGGCATAAAAGAAGAGCCTGCGAGATCGTCCCAAATTGTCATCATCTTCTCTTCCTCTTCGTTCCCTACTCCTAATAGAAAATACTGAGCATTTTTATGCTTCTGGCAAAAAGATTTGAGGCGATTTTCCATCTCTGTCTGAGGCTCAATAAGATAAAATTTAGCGTTAGGGAAAAAAGTGATAGCTGTCTTACTCCAATGCGTTTTATTGGCCCCAACATCCATGACTGCTTCACAAGAAATCCCTCTAGCTACTAAATCCTCTAGCAAAGTATCCATACGCCCTACCGGGCGTTGATCAGAACCCGCTGGAAAAGTAAGGCTCCTACGAAGCTGGTAAGCATCAAGGCCAATAAACTCAAGGCTACGTTTCAGTAATCGCTTCACGTTGCGAAATTAGAGCTTTCACCTATAATAACAAAGTAGGTAGTAGATACTGAGATAACTCTAATA
>CAKZYJ010000091.1 GCA_937884755.1 uncultured Flammeovirgaceae bacterium | reverse complement strand
CGCCCACCTAGAACTGGTGGAAGATGCCATTCAAGATACCTTCATCAAGGCTACCTTGCAGTGGCGGAACGGTATTCCTGAAAACCCCGAAGCATGGCTAACCCAGGCAGCAAAAAACCGAGTAGTTGACCTACTTCGGCAGATCAACGCTGAACACGAACGTTACCAGAAAGTCTCTCATGGGTCTATCGCTTTAGAGATTAGTGAGTTTTTTCTGGATCATGAAGTAGCGGACAGTCAACTGCGGATGATCTTAGTAGCGGGACACCCTGCCCTGTCTCAGGAAGAACAAATTGCCTTTGCCCTCAAAACCATTTCAGGATTCTCCATGAAGGAGATTGCAGCTGCTCTCTTGCAGAAGGAAGAAACGATTAAGAAGCGGCTCATTCGGGCTCGTAAAAAAATCAAAGATCAACAGATTAAGCTAGCGTATCCACTACCCCACGAGATTGACGATCGCATGGCAGTTGTATTGCAAGTGATCTACCTCATATTCAACGAAGGCTTTCATTCTACCAAACCTGATTCACTCATCAGCAAAGACCTTTGCGGGGAAGCATTACGATTGTGCAAACTACTTTTGGTAAAAGAACGCTTCCGTAGTGGTAGTTTATACGCGCTATTTGCTCTCTGCTGCTTTCATTCTTCCCGGCTAGAAACCAAGATCAATACTAATAATGAGATAGTAGACCTTCAGTACCAAGATCGTTCTCAGTGGTATAAGCCACTGATTGTACTGGGCAATAACGCCATGCAAAAGTCCTTCGAGTACGGTGAACGTTCGGTCTACCACTACGAAGCCGCTATTGCTGCTGAGCATCTGAAAGCCGATCGTTTTGAAAGTACCGACTGGCACCGCATTTTGGAACTGTACCAGCATTTATATGAGCTACAACCCAACGATAACGTACTACTCTCCATGGCTTCTGCCCATCTGCAAGCCAACCAGCCGAGCGAGGCAAAATCGCTACTCGACCAAATTACCCCCGGCGGTTTAAGCCAGCGAGCGTATCTTCTCCACGGTTGCTACACGGAGTACTATTTCAAAATAGGTAAACCTCAACCGGCTCTTACCCAAATTGACCAAGCCATAGCATTATGCTCTAACGATTTGGAAAAAGCGTATCTCAAGAGGAAAAGAGAGCAGATAATCAGCACGGTTTAGGTTCTGCTTTTTTATTAGCATAAGTTTAATGTGGTTCAGCATTGCTGAACAAGGTGTTTTCCACCTGTTTATCGGAAGTCCGTGAACTTAACGATAGCCAATATTCCTCCACAGTTACCTCGAAATAGACTAATATTACACTATGCTATAAAAAAACAAAATAAGTGTTATTTTTATACCATTATTTCTGAGTAATAGCTAAAATTAATGTAGATACAATTGTTGTCTACAGTGATAGAGTACAAAAATAATCTACTGCGCCTCAGCATTTGGGTCACATCTGGCAAGAATAAGGCGAGGGCAGCAAATAATAGAAATGAAGAAGGCAGTTTTATTATTATGTTTCAATCTTGTTTTGGTATAACTACAAGCTCAAGATGAAAAGATATACGAAAACTTTTGGGTAAGAGATGAAGAATGATTTGCAAGCCAAGTCCAGCGGGGGGTGTTACCTACGTACAGCATGGATATTGAAACTTACAAAAATAAGAGTAGGCAACATCTGAGTATCAATTTCTCGCTTACTCAGGATTACACCAACCAGCCTACCCTCTCATACGCTTTAGTTTTTCCCGAAGTACGCTACACCTATATGAAGGCTCTGGCTGATGATTGGTATATCGGGGGAATGTTCCACTCGTTTACACTCCTGAATTTCCCTGAATCGGAACTTACAAACTTTGTCAACAACTCCATAAGTTACACCCTTGCCCAGAGCATTGGACCATCGTTGTATTATCAGAAAACTACCACCAATCAAAAAATATCATTTGAATCTGAGTGTCAACTCGGGTTACTTTCCTACGTAGTTCGCCCGGCATTTGCTCACCCCTACCCTGAAAACTACCTCCAACCTGATGTTTTCTCACCCGACAGAGATGGCATGATGCGCACTTTATTCAAAGGGGGGAAACTCTGGACGGTAAACAAGATTCAAAACGTGCTAATCAATACTTCCACTGCCTACCATCTTCCGAACTGGAAATTTTCGGCTGACTTGGCATTCTCTACCCTTCGCCTGGCTGATGTTAAGCCATTCAGCTTAAACCAATGGTATTTAGGTATTGGTATTGCGTACAAATACAAAAAGACATGAAAATAATCTATGCACTTGCGGCTTTGTTTTTACTGTCTCTTCCGAGTTGTGAACAAGAAATAGTAAACAACCCCAATGAGGTTTTTGATGATTTCTGGACCTTTGTTGATGAGAATTATATTTTCATGGAGGACAAGAATATTAACTGGGACAGTGTTTACCGTGTATATCAACCCTTAGCCGCGCAAAGTAGTAGTGAGCAACAGTTATTTGACGTGTGTTCAAATGCATTGCTAGAGTTAAAAGACGGTCATAGTTCCTTGCAATCAGAATTTGCGAACAGTCCGATTTATGATTATCGGGAGGGCTACGATATTCACTTTTCGTTTGATGTAGTTGAGTCAAGCTATCTATCATCTCCCTCCGAGCGAAACGGGTCGCTATACTACAGTAAAATAGGTTCCGTTGGCTATGTTTATTTTGAGAGAATGAACCGCTATGGGTCCTTTAACAACATTGTCTCCCAAATGATAGACGAAGGCATTACCGGTTTAATCATTGACTTACGAGATAATGGCGGAGGCGACAGTAATCCTGCACCAAAAAAGCTATCTGAGTATTTGAATGAGAGAACGCTTCTCGGGTCTTACATTTAAAAAACGGGGCCGGGTCGCCGCGATGTTACGCAACCCCTTCCGGTTTTTGCCAATCCGGGCAATGAGCCAATTGATATTCCCATCGTGGCGCTTATCAACCGCAATGGCTACAGCGCGACCTCCTATTTTTCAGCCATGTTATCAGCCCTACCCAACGTACGACTAGTAGGTCAAAAAACAGGTGGGGGTGCCGGTGGAAACTATGGCTATCAGCTAATTAACGGCTGGATTATAAAAGTATCGGTCAGTGATTTTTTAGATTACAATAATGAAACTATCGAGCTGGGGGTTGACCCTGATGTCCTAATTGAAAATACTGAAAGCGACATCTTGAGTAATCAGGATAAAATGCTGGAAAAAGCCATCGAGGTTTTAGAAGAGTTATCGTAATGACTGTACACCCTCGGGAACAAACTTCTCCCTCCTCTTCCATGACCTTCGCCGAGCGTATCATTCAGTTTAATAATCGACTACAGTTAGATGCTACTTTGCCTGAAAATATTCGGGTGATGAATCCTTTTCAAGCGAGCGAGGAAGTGAGAAAGCTATCGGCTGCTTTTTATCAGAAATACTACACTGACCAGCGAACTCGCCACCTCATTTTAGGTATCAACCCCGGACGGTTGGGTGCGGGAGCTACCGGAATTCCGTTTACCGATCCCAAAC
>CAKZYJ010000090.1 GCA_937884755.1 uncultured Flammeovirgaceae bacterium | reverse complement strand
AATTGAAAGAATCCCTACCCCTAGTCCAGTTGAGGCAATGCAAGGACAGGTAGCAGGGGTAGATATTAACCAAGGGGGAGGCCGCCCTGGTCAGAACGCTAGTATCCGAATTAGAGGACGACGATCAATTAATGCCTCTAATGACCCATTGTTTGTGGTAGATGGTATTCCTTTAGCAGATGGGGGCGGTATCAACGACATCAACCCCAACGATATACAATCAATGGAGGTACTAAAAGATGCTGCCGCTACGGCCATCTATGGGTCACGTGGTGCCAACGGAGTGATATTAATCACTACTAAGCGGGGGAAGGCCGGTAAGACTATAGTTACTTACGATGGGTTTTATGGCGTATCTGAAGTGCTACGTACGGTAGACATGATGAATGGGCAGGAGTTCGCCGACCTTCGCCGAGAATCTCGCCGGCTTGATCCAGTGACTGGTCAGGTAGCCTGGGATGGGGAAATTCTTGATGATAACTTGAATTTCGATGACCCCGTAGAAATTGAATCTATTGCCCAAGGCCGATCTACCAATTGGCAAGATCTTGTACTGCAAAATGGTTTTCGTACCAATCATCAAGTTGGGGTTCGCGGTGGAAGTGAAAAGACTCAGTTCAACACGTCCTTGAATTATTATAAGGAAGAAGGAATCATACCCGGACAGGATTTTCAGCGTGTTTCCGGTCGGATTAATTTAGACCACCGAATTAACGATATATTTAAAGTAGGTATGTCTACCCTGACTTCTAATGTTGTACAAAACTGGGGTTCTGGGGCTGCTTGGGGCGAGGCATTGGCTACGGTACCGCTAGGAGTGCCTTTTGATGAAGCTGGTGTCCCCATCTTTCTTCCAACTAATGATGGTATTCGTACCAATCCGCTTAGTGAATTGGTAGATGGGGCTTATACTGACGAACGTCGCTTTACTCGAATCTTTTCTTCGCTCTATTTGGAGGCAAATATTGCTAAAGGGTTACAGTATCGAGTGAATTTTGGACCAGATATACGATTTGAACGGGAAGGTCGCTTTCGCGGAAGTCTGACTAATGCTAACCGCGGAGCACCAGCTGATGCACGAATTATAAATCGTTCTAATATCGGGTATACATTAGAAAATATTCTTACCTACGATAAAGAATTTGGTGGTATTCATCGATTAAAGTTCACGGCACTGCAGAGTGTTCAAGGACTTAGATCAGAAGAGCACGAAACCAACGTTGCTAATTTACCTTACGAATCTCAGGAGTTTTATAATTTAGGAACAGCTGAAGTAAAAGGAGATTTAGAAAGCCGTTTAGAAGAATGGACATTGGCTTCTTATATGGGGCGTATCAACTACGAACTGAAGGATCGCTACTTATTCCAGGTTTCATTACGAGCTGATGGATCTTCTCGCTTGGCTTCCGGAAGCAAATGGACTGTTTTCCCTGGGGCATCAGTAGGCTGGCGCTTAATTGATGAACCATTTATGGCCAATGCTGGCACGCTTTCAGAATTAAAGCTGAGAGCAACCTACGTCTCAGTTGGTAATAAATCTATTGACACTTATCAAACGCAGGGTGGATTGCAACGAAGAGTTTACGCCTGGGATGAAAGTCCTGCCTTCGGATTTGGCTTAAATCAGATACCAAATGATGAATTGGGATGGGAAATTACCTCAAGCTTAAATTTAGGGGTTGATTTTGGTTTATTCGGTGGAAGATTATCAGGTTCATTAGAAGTTTATCAAGCACGAACTACCGATTTGTTGCTAGAAAGAAAACTGCCTCTAACCACTGGGTATGAGGAGGTGCTACAAAATATCGGAGAAACCCGTACCAACGGAGTTGAACTAGGAATAAGTGCAGTACCTATTGCATCTGATGGTGGTTTTAACTGGAGCGTTGACCTAAATATCTCACATTATCAAGAAGAAATCGTGAGCTTGGGTCTTCAGGATGAAGACGGGAACGAATTATCAGATGTTGGTAATGGATGGTTTATCGGTGAGCCAGTGAAAGTATTCTTCGACTACAATAAAATCGGTATATATCAGGCCAACGAAGTTGACTTGGCCGATGAACTTGAGAATAAAGTTCCTGGAGAAATAAAACTAGCTGACACTGACGGAGATGGGAGAATAACGCCTGATGACCGGGTGGTATTAGGAACTGATATTCCTGATTTTTTGGGCGGAATTACCAACAACTTTTCATACAAAGGCTTTGATCTAAGTTTCTTCTTCTTTTACCGAGTAGGTCAAATGGTTAGAAGTCGATTCCATGATAGTAACAATTCGCTTTTTGCTCGCTATAATAACTTAGATGTTGACTACTGGACTGTGGATAATCCAACTAATGCGTTTCCTCGTCCTAATCAAAACCAGGAACGTCCTCGTAACGGATCAACGCTTACTTATTTCGACGGATCTTATTTGAAGTTGAGAAATGTGACTTTAGGCTATAACTTCCCAGAATCCATTACTGAAAGTATTGGTTTAAGCCGACTTCGGGTATACGCCAGTGCTCAGAACCCTTGGTTCACTTCTACCTATGAGACTTTTGATCCAGAAGCTCCCGATCGGCCTAATGCAGACGATGGTGATCCTCGTCAAACGGAAGTTGGTAGTGGTGTAATTCCTTCTAGCAGTGTTTATTTGTTAGGGATTAATATTCAGTTCTAAACTAAAAATTGAATTAAGATGAAATTTAAAATATCAATAATTACACTAGCTATGGTTGCCTTTATGGGGCAATCTTGTGAAGAGTTTTTGGAGGAAGAACTGGTATCTGATGTTTCGGCTAGTTCTTACTATACCACCCCCGAGGGTTTTGATGATGCGGTTAGGGCAACATATTCTTGGATGAAGACATTTTATGGAGTAGAGCGTGGTTTTACGATGACAGTTTTCGGTACCGACGTCCATACTAACGGTGCCGATGGTGGTAATAAGTCAATTAACTTCTACGATACCGAACTTAACGCAGAGCAAGATCGTATGCGTGATACTTTTCGGGACTTTTACACAGGTATCAACCAGGCTAATGCGGTGCTTAATAGAGCGCAGAATATTGAAGGTCTGGATGAAGAAGTAAAAAACCAGCGATTTGCTGAAGTCCGCTTTCTTCGTGCGTTATATTACTTCAATCTGGTTCGTACCTTTGGCGATGTTGAGCTGACGTTAGAAGAAACCGAAGGAGTGGTAACTACCGCTACGCGTGATCCGGTAAGTGAAATTTACGCTCAAGCAATTATTCCTGATCTAGAGTTTGCCGTAAACACACTTCCAGCTATCCAAAGTGAGTTGGGGCGAGCCACCAAGCCCGCAGCGGAATTTTTATTAGCAAAGGCTTTGCTAACTCGCAGCTACCAACCCTTTGGTGAAGGAAACGATGCCGCTCGGGCTGAATCACTGCTTACTAGTGTAATTGATAATTACGGTTTTGAATTGGCAGAAGACTACTTAGAGCTTTGGGGACTTGATGAAAATGCTGTACCGGTGAACATCGCTACCGCTGAAGACAATCCAGAAATTATCTTTGCAGTACAAAATTCCAAACAACAGGTAGATGAAGGACTAGATCGTGAAGGGCATAGAGGTCACCTTTACTTCTTGATGGAGTACGATAAATTGCCAGGAATGACTCGTGATATTGAAAACGGGCGTCCTTGGAAGCGTTTCCGTCCCACTGACTACGCTCTGAGCCTATGGGATCGAGCCATCGATCGTCGTTACGATGAAACCTACAAACATGTTTGGTTCTCTAATAGCGAAGGTAACATCCCTACTGATGAGGCTGGAAATCGCCTGTATGAACTTGGCGATACTGCAGTTTTCATTCCAGGACCTGGGGAGTCAGATAAATGGGATGGTGCAGCCAAGCAGAGTGTTCCCTATGTTGTTATTACCCCTGAGCCACAATTTGATGGTGATAACCGCTTTTATAATGAGATTTGGTATCCTACGCTCACCAAATTCATTGATAATACCCGGCCCGGTCGCCAGCATGTACAGGGTCAACGAGACTTTTACCTGATGCGCTTAGGCGAGGCATATCTTCTTCGGGCTGAAGCTCGTATTCAACAGGGTAATGCCGGTGGAGCCGCCGAAGATATTAATGTCATCCGTCGTCGTGCTGCATGGGATGGTATGGAAGCTGAGATGGAAATTACTGCGGCTGAAGCAACTCTTGATT
>CAKZYJ010000089.1 GCA_937884755.1 uncultured Flammeovirgaceae bacterium | reverse complement strand
CAATCATACGTTTCTGACAAAGATAACTATAAAAACTACTTTGACCCATTACCAACTTATGGAAAGACGCCCCAATCTTAGTGCCACCCGACCAGTCCGGTACTTGCGCCGCAAGTTGCCGAAGTATGTCGGGCAATCGCTTTCCTTCAATTTGGGGGTAAGATAGTGCAGAGACGTGCTAAACACGAAAGTCTCAATTTGTCGGTACACCTGCTGAAAGGAGTAGATAAACTGAATCAGAAACTGACTGTACAAATCCATCGACTTGCTCACATCACAGAGCATCACTAGCTTCAGCGGCTGCTGACGGGGCCTTTTATAGGTTAGCGAGATAATCTCCCCTATAAAATCTGAAGCTATTCCCGACTACCAGAAAACCGAAGGCTTCGTAAAGTTGACGTTTCTCCGGCGCATTAAAGGAGACGTTGCTCACTTTAGCCTGACAACTTTCTGGGGGCATTTAGATGTTAACGAACTACCCCGAGGCAGAGCCTTGGGGAATTCTACTGATTAAGTAACAAAATCATAGTGAGATAACACAATGTAACCTTCCTATTATTGCTCTTTTCGGCGGTCGTACGCTGAAATTTTCTGGACTAATCGCAAGATGCGACGTTGCAATATCTCCTGATCGTATACTCCAGCACTTATCCTATCCAGTACAATGTGTAACAAATCTATCAGGTCATATTGGGCCAATATGTGCTGTCCTATATACCGCATATGCCAATGATCTAGGTAGCGAGTCGGAAGCTCCCCCAAAGGAACAATTCGCAAAATTGTATGACGTGGGTCGCGTTTAATATGGCCAAGTAGCGTTAGAACTTTGTATTGTTTGCCTTCTAGGTACTGAAAGAAATGACCATCCCGATACTGTAAGAAACCCGTTACACGTAATCTTTGATTCCGCTCTTCTGCTTTACGAGCTAAGGCAATAAGCTGCTCTTCCCGGAAGGAGTAATGCGCTTGGCTGTAGTACACTACGGCAAAAATCTCCATATCAATAGCGACTTCTGGTTAAAGCCAAATAACACATAAGAATGAAATTACTTAGCTCACTAATCACAACTCGAGGTCTAAGTAACCTAAAAACAACTCAAAGGTACAATAAAAAAGACTGCGCTGTTGGTAGTCGTTACTATTTGCCCAATACTGTTCCCAGTTCCTGAAACCGGGTTATTTCAAAATCAGCGGGAAAGCCCAGTTGTTCGGGGATGCTGCCCCGGTTAATCCAGACAGTGGTGAGACCAAAGGATTTAGCTCCGGCTACGTCCCAGGGGTTGGAAGTTACGAAAGCGATTTGCTCGGGAGGTAGTTGTAAGGTATCTACCGCCAGTTGGTACACCTGGGGTACCGTCTTATAAGTTTGTAACTTATCGGCGCTAAGCACCGATACCAGATAGTTACTTAGTTGGTTATGCTGAACGGCCTGCTCCAGAAAGACCGGATCAGCATTAGATAAAATCGCCAGCCGATAGTTTTGAGATAGCTCCCCCAGTGTGGCCGGTACCTCCGGGTAGGCCGAGAGTATTTCGTAGCGTTGGCGCAAGTCGTTCCGAACTTCTTCGGTTAACTTTTCCCCTACCGATTGGCAGGCGTACGCAAGGGCGTCTTGCGTAACCTGGGAGAAAGGAACGTAGCGCTGCATCAGTGCTCGTAGCCAGGTGTACTCCAGTTGCTTTCGCCGCCAGGTGGCACTGATCGCCTCGGCCCGGTCACCAAAGTAATGCGTTAGCCGCTCATCCAGCGAGTTGATATTAAACAGGGTTCCGTAGGCATCGAAGACGAAAGCATGGATGATTTTCATAGCCTAATATAAAAAGATTGTAAAGTTGTTGACTGTAGCACAGGTGGAGAATCCCAAATTTTAGTATTTTTTGGAACCGTAAGACCGATTGTACTACATGGACGATCCCTCATTAAAGAATACGTTAGATAAACTACGAAGTCGTAATTGGGAAATGGAGCTGCTGCTTTCCGGCTTTGTGCTGGTGTTGCTGCTACCGGTGCCGGACCTTGTCTGGCAGCAGGGTAATATCTGGCTGGCTAAGATGAACTATAGTGTGCTACAGCAGTTGCTAACCATCGTATTTATTATCGGATTGTTTGGTTCCCGTATCCTGATCGTTAACCTGGTTATCTACCTCATTCTTCGGGGCTTCTGGATTGGTATTGTGGGGCTTACCAGTGCTTTTCCCAAGGGTATTAACTGGGCAAATATTTCTTACCAATCGCTCTACCAGGAATACTTGAAACGTAAAACCTCCGATACCGAATCCTACGTCAACGTACTTAATAAAATTAGTAGCAGTGTATTTTCTTTTTCGTTTCTACTGATCTTTTTAATTATTGCTTTTTTCACTTCGCTGGTACCCATTACCACTCTGGCTATTCTAGTGAATACCTTCTTGGCTGATCTATCGGACACACACTGGCTTAGCCGAGTAGTGGACGTTGGTATACCAGTTCTCATTCTCATTTATATTGGGCTAGCACTCATTTTTCTAGTAGATTTCCTTACCCTGGGGTTGGTTAAGCGTATCCGTTGGCGACCCTTTATGAAGTTGTATTTTCCGCTGTATCGTTTCTTTCGCGGGCTTACCCTGGCTCCACTCTACACGCCTATTTACTATACACTAATTAGCAATGTACCCAAACGGACTATTGCCTTTGTATTGACTTCCTATCTGCTGGTCTCCTTATTTGTTACTAATTTTAGCTACAGTGAAGAAATATTCTACCCCGATCAGGAAAGCGCTTACTTACTGCTAAGCAGACACTACGAAGACCAACGCCAAGAGCCATCTTCCGTATTAGTCCCACTTATTCCCTCCGAATACCTAGCGCAAGACCATCTGCGGCTATTCTTACCTTACCTGGTTAGCGATAATGATTCACTGAGGCAGGCCTGCCCGGAAGTAGAAATATTTCGTGAATCAGGTTTTACTACCGATATGAGCGTTAGCATCAGTTTCAGTCCACCGGATACCACCCAGGCTGACTCATTCCCCGACCGGGAAAAGAATGTAGCCGCGGCTCTGCAGTGCTTAGCTGGTTTATATCAGATCTCGATTGATGACGAGCCGATACAGCCTCCGGTTCTTTACTTCTACCGAGAAGAAATAAACGACCAGCCGGGCTTACTCACCTATCTTCCGGTAGCAACACTGTCCGGTGGCCCCCACCTACTCACCATCAGAAAACGAGATTACAGTTCAACCGCCACTGATGCTTACCAAACCTACTATATCCCTTTTGTGAAGGAGAAATAAATGTGTTCGGGTGTTCAGGTAAACGTAGGTAACTTTGAACACTGGGTCTTCAGTCATCCGGTTCTGAGGTTACGCACGTTATCGCCCTTTTTTTCCGCTTTCTTTACGATGTCCTGAAACTTCTCATCGATGTGGGCATTAAACCATTCGTCTACAATGGAACGTCGGAAGCGCCATTCTTTGCCAATTTTAGCCGCAGGAATTTTCCCACTCTGAGCCCAGGTATAAATCGTTTGGGGTTTCATCTTTAGGTAATTAGCTACCTCTTCTAACGTCATAATATCGTGCATG
>CAKZYJ010000088.1 GCA_937884755.1 uncultured Flammeovirgaceae bacterium | reverse complement strand
AATTTATCTGTTTTTCTCATGAAACTATTCAATCAGCACTGCGCCCTGAACTTCTCACTAAGGGCTACTCGTCAACCCCTTTTCGCTACGCAGCACAAATGAGTGTTTCCTATCCGAGATACTAAAATTACAAACTCACTTCATTAATTATTAACGCTAGATACCCTTAACCATGAAAAATTTCATTGCTAGCGGACTGCTATTGGCAGCTGCCACTATATTCTCTTCCTGTGAAGAAATTATCGATAAACCTGATGTTCCAGAAGATAATAATGCTTCGGTAGCTATCACATCAATTTCGCCCGAAGCTACGTATGTAAAGACCGCGTTAGACATTCAAACCAACGCCTCGTTCGATACCCTTTCTAATTATTCAATTTCCGTGGGTGGTGAGCCAGCCGATGTGGTGGCCACCAGCGGAACGACTGTAACAGTACAAGTTCCTTTAGAACTCTCTCCCGGCGAACACACCGTTGAAATTACCTACCAGGGTGAAAGTAAAGCGAGTGCTAATCCGCTTAGTGTGTTAGATCACAATGACGTGACCATAGATGGTTTAGCAATGGCGCTTGGTGAAAATCCTGAGTATCCAATTATTGCGCTCAATGAAGAAGGAGAAGTACTCACTCCCGTAGTTAATCCCGAAAACGGCTATACCACCGGAGCAATCTATATGAATGGCGATGTTCAGACCTATATTTCCTTTGACGAGTACCTGCTACCGGATATTGTGAACACCGCCGGTTATACCATGCTATTTACCAACTATACCGAAACTGGGTTCGATGTAGCGGTAATTAGCCCTGAAAATGAGCTTAGTATTTACCGCAACTTAGAGGTGAATATAGAAAACCAACGAAATGCCCGTCTGGAATATGAAGAATCTATGTACGCACTAACTGAAGCTGCTGAAGGGTTGGCCATCGCTGGTTGCTTAATGAGTGATCCTATGTTGGCGGCCGGTGTACCTGCAGCTGCGGTTAATGGAATAGCTCACTGCCGGTCTCCTTTGGTACTAACTGCTACCGGTGCGCTCTACGATGCCCCACGTAGCAGTATTGAGACTAGTGCTCCGGCCTTTGGAATCTACGCTAGCGGGTTTGGTTGTGACCAAACTATGAGCGCTCCCTACCAAGAGTCCATAAGAGATTGCTCAGAAATGCTGTTCGCTGAAAGTATTGACCTGGATTTAGTAGCCAGCCTGCTCCGTGATGAACACGCCGAAAACATTGAACTCGCCCGACAGACGCTGCAATACGGTGGTGGCGATGTGCAGATTACCCTCACCTGGGACAATACGGCCGATCTGGACTTACACGTAATTGCCCCTAACGGCGAGCGTATTGCGTTCTTTAGCCCGTACAGTAGTACTGGCGGTATGTTGGATATGGATGATGTTGACGGCTTTGGTCCCGAAAACATCTTTTGGGAGCAACAACAATCACCGCAAGGCACCTATCAGGTAGAGGTAAACCATTACCATGGCGAATCACCCTCAAACTTTACCGTACTGGTGCAAGCACTTGGCGAGACCCGGCAGTATACCGGTATAATAGCATCTTATGTCTCAATTAGTATCGTCACCTTCACTTTAGGCGAAACCCTACCCGAAGGAAGTTTTGAACCGGCTAAATTGAATGCCCGCCTACTCTTTCCCGAAAAGTAAAATCAAGCACAACAGGTGGCTGCTAAACCGGTAGCCCCTGTTTTATACCCATTATTGGGTATTGTAACTTCGAAATTATTTACTCTAATTTACGCAAATAAAGTACCCTCTCATTTAAATTCCTCCACTACTCGCTATTGCTTCTTACCAACCTTAAATCCTATATTATGTACAAAGTAGTTACAGATTTCGTTATCGGTAGGACTATTATCCTACAGAAAGAAAATTATCCTGGGTCAAGATACGAACAGGTGTTTGAAGGCACACAGAATGAATCCCTTGATTATATTGAGGAAAGATTTGAGTATGTAGTTTTAAAGAATATTAACAACGACTATGATTGTATATTGGTCAAGGGTGATCAAAGCTATAATTCACCACCCTATTATGCAATATTCGGCGGAACTGAAGAGGAGTGTCAGGACTACATCAGTGAACATTGCTGAACTGATAATAATAAATCAAAATATCATGAATCTTAGATATACCTTCATCTTAACCTATTCCCTATTTCTAATATCAAGTTCTCTTTTAGCTCAGGAAAGCACTAGCCCAATAGTGACTTGGAACAGCACTTTAAATTCGTTTGATAAAGAGCTTCCTTTTGATAGAGAGTTCTATATAAAAATAACGAAGAAGAAAGAACAAAAATTAATTAATTTTAAAGTTAAGGGAAAACACAAACCTCAGAGGAGTACAAATCGAGAGTTTACCAAGTTAGAAAGGGAAAGAATAGATGGAACTTATGATGAATATACGCCAACACAACAAGGTGACCAGATTGACCTTCCTAGAAACAGTACTGCTATTAGTATAAACGATAAGGGGACAGAGGTTTATGTATTGATATTTCCTCTTAACCCAAATTCCTTTTATGAATTTGGCTATACGTTAGAATTAGATACGAAAATACTAGATAAAGATATTACTAAGGCTAGTAAAATAATTAACGAAAGTACTGTAATAGATTCAATACCTCTAGCTTTTGCAAACTTTACTGCCAGTCTATCTTCAAATTTATATCTAGATAGAACTATTGAATTAGATACTCTTGCGAAGCAAATTGTTCAAGAATCACCATTAATTCGTTCTAATAGTGCAGTTCGTGATAGTATAAAAAATGAACTGGAATTTATAAGAAACCCTGACAAATCAGAGGGGTATGAATCATACTCAAAAGTGGATGTAATAGAAAACTTAAAAAGCATCACTGCAATCTCTGGAATTGATACAACAAAGCAAGATACACTGATAGCTATAAGTTATCCAGAGCTTGAAAGCAAGTTGGATAGCATCAACAAGATCATTTCCTTTGAATCATGTGACAATAAAGTTGGTAATGAGAGAGCATATTGTATTACCAGAAATTACTATGAAAATGAAAATATAGCCGCCGCTATTTCTTTTTTAGTGGAGTATGATCAACAACTTGACAGAGCTAGGAAGCCAGATGAAAGAAACAAACTTAAAGTGAGGTTTGAAAAGCTTAACTCATTGATAACTGATGTAAACCAAATTGGCTTTAGCCTCGATGAGTTTGCCAATTGCTATGATAGAATGATTAACTATCTGGTAAGTTGCGAATCTTGCACTAATCAATCAAATCAAGATTTATTGAATCAAAGTATACTTCCTTATCTGATTACTTCTTCGCTACTTTCAGGTGATGAGGAGACAAGTAATTATATAATACAGGGGCTATTACCAATAAACTATAAATCGCTAGATTCTATTGCTAAAGAAAGTGAAATTGAAAAGAGGCGCCAGAATATTGTTCTGACTATCGATTTTTTAGAAAATCTTTTTAGGCTAAAATGGTATCACGATTTTTGGCAAACATGTTCTGATACTCAAGATCTTCTGAAAAATTTAAAAAAAAGAAAAGAAAAGTTCGATAACTTATTATCTCATCGCAAAACACTAAGTAAGGATTTAGTATCCTATAGGTTTAACTTAGACATTCAAGAAAAAGGCACAGGCTTTAAGCCTTTTGCAGAATATATAGTAGAAGAAAGTGGAGGCACGACAGGCTCAGACTTAACAACTAAATCAAAAAGCAAATTTACTGTACGCCCCGACCTTGGCATTGGATATGCATCTGCTGGCTCTTTTGATAAAGCAGTTCCTTTTATTGGCGTAAGGTTCAATTTACGCCCCATAGATCCTGATATTCCCTCTAAAAGTATCTTATATAAGAATTTTTGGTATCGCTCTTCAATCAATATCTCTTACACGCCTATCTCAGTTTCAGATAATTCTACTAGGTTTGATCTCTACGGTAGCAATAACTTATTGTTAGGATATGGATACAGACTTAATAATGCTTTTAATCTGTCAACTGGAGTACTAATCTTCAGACGAAAAGATCCAGATTTGTCTCCTTTTGAAAATGGAAAAAAAGCTGCATTTATGCCCTATGTCGCTCTTACTGTAGATTTCGATATAATTACCGCTTTAAAATCAATAGCCAATGCATTCGGTATCAAAACTCCCTAAAACTATCATTCATGTATTGTTAATAGTCGTTCTTATTACAACAAGTTGTTATGATGAGGAGGATTATGACCTTACATCAATAGAAGCATTTAGTAAAATAACTGTAGACAGATCTGAAAATACTATTCCTGCTGATGGAAACAGTAATGTTACTTTTACTTTTAAATTTCCTACAGATGGAGATTCAAATCTCACTGCCCTTAGACTAATCGCCTCAAACGGCACTTTTCTAGAGTCTAAGAACGATACACTAAATGTAAACTTTATAGAAACCGCTAACACCATAAAAGGAGAAGAGGATAGGAAAGAAGCAGTAGCTACATTAGTTGCTTCAACTACTCCGGGCGAAAGTAATGTGAACGTGAGAGTTTTAAACTATGAAAAAGACTATACCATTACATTTAAAGAAGCCCTACCCACTTCTGTTTCTTTGTCCACAAATGTAGATTATATAAAGAATGATACTATAAAAGAGATAAATCTAATAGGAAGAATCCGTAGCTCTAGCGGCGTAGCTTCTCAGGGTACTACCGCTTATTTTTTTAGTAACCCTCCTAATAGCGTAGGTTTTCTTAAAAATACTGAGGCTGAATCTAATTCACAAGGTACTGTTCAAACTACATTCGTTTTTACCGATACGTCGTATAAGGGCGATATTAAATTTACACTAAAAGTAGATAAAGAAGAGAGCGAAAACGAGAACGACTGCCAGCGTGAAGGAAATCCCTGTCATCAAGATACAGTGAGTGTAAAAGTCATTGACTAAGTATTCATATCACAAATCAACACACTAATGATTAGAAGATTTATTTGTTTTATAACTATTTGGATTTGTCATCATAACTCAATGTATGCACAGGAAGTCAAGCAAGCTTCTGGTATCGCTTACCACAATGACACTCTATACATCGTAGGAAATGATAATACGAATAACCATCGGATCTTTAAGTATGCTCTAAATTTGAATCCTTCTAGGTTAGGGAAATTCTCACTAAAGCCCGCTATAGATAATGTTAATTTTCCACAAGCAACTGATTTAGAAGGTATTGCCTTCTTCAATAATCATCCAGTAGTGCTTTCTGAGAATAGCTCTAAGATATATGCTACTGACCGAATTTTAGTCGATTATTATAACTATAAAAGCCCTCAAGCTCAAGAGTATGAAAATGATATAGGCTTAGAAGGCTTAGCTATTAAACAGATAAACGATAGCATTTCAATGATTGCTACCCTTTGGGAAGGTGGATCTAAAAGAAAAAGAAGACATGATCCTTTTATTCTCATTCATTCATTGAAGGACTCTTTACAGGAAGTATTTATTGCTAGTGATAGTTCCGTACAAGAACATTTATTCTATCAGGACTCATTACTTAAAAAGTTAGGTTTACCTGCCCCCGTTAAAGGTAAAGGTCTAGCATTAAGAGCCCCTGAATTGCTCTGGTATGGCAGAAGTCTCATCATGTTAGTAGGCGTTGACCACCCTAATCACTTCGGTAAAAAATGGCTCTGTAAAGTAGACAGTACTGAGAACAGATATGAAATCTCTGAATGCTGCAAGTTGGGAGCCGATGATAAACTAGGAGATGAAGTACACCTAAATTGGGAAGGTATGACTTGGGTAGATGATACTCATCGTAAAATACTTTTAGTAGCAGACGAGGGTAGAGAACTACCCATGCGGGTAATAGAGATTCCAGAAGGGTAATGCCCTGAAATAAGTATACACCTCTAGGCCGTTACGAGATAGGGGAGATGAAGCCTAAGGTGTTTCGACGAACTACCTGATCGGGGCGACGGAGGTAGAACTAGACCTGACAACCATGAACCGCTTGCAGAAGATTACCAATCTTTCCCCAAAAGAAAAGGAACTCGTTTATGAGTTCCTGGATGCCTTAATCACTGAAAGTATGCTAGTTGAAGAGGTTTGAGAGTCTTTTCAAGAATAAGATCTTATAATCACAACTTATTTTGTACTGTTAAACAATTTGGGCATTGTATCAACTCAAGGTCAGATATTGATTCCCAAGTGTGATTACATTGTGAACATAAAAACCAACAGTCATCAATTGATTCTGCTGTTGGATATTCACTATTGCTGTATTCAAAATCCAACGTTTCCTTATACTTCTTAAAAACTTCATTTGCCCCTCCTTCGTTCTCTATCATTTCTTCCTCAAAAAATTCGTTTTCTTTCCATTCATTGAATGTTATCAACTTTGGATAATGCTGAATTTTAATTGGGTATTCTTTCTCATTAATCCCCCAAAATTTTGAAAGTCTATTGTCAGTTACTTTGAAGAACTCTGATGGATAGCTCTTGGGATAAATTGATCCACTCTCATCGCAAATGTAAAAGCGTTCATACCCTTCTTTAGTATATCTGATAGCATAAACTGTATACTCTTTACCGAAAGTTAAAGCAAATGAATCAGGCAGAATTAACCATCTATTAAGGTACTCTTTTACACTAGGCTTGTTCTCTATTGAATGAAGATTTTGTAAGGCGTATTTGACTCTCATAATGTCATAATAATCTATCTAATAAGGTTCACCATATTTGTGTCCTCTACTTTTTTTATTAGTGTCGTCTTTAATTTTATACCCAGAACCTTCACCAGTAGCCCGATTCCTGTCATAATGTACATCGGTTGTTGTACCATCGCCATGATCGTGAGTATGACCTATTTTATCATGAGTTCCAGTTTCAGGATCATATTTTTTGTCTTTTAGTTTGCCTTCCATTATTTTCTCTCCTTGACCTGACTTTGCTTCCTCTAGTGTTAACTGTTCTTGTAAATCTTTGGGTTCAGTACGAGCTCCTTTCGGCACCTTTTTAGCACCTTTAGCATCACCTACTACACCTAAAGCTTTGGTTACTTTCTTAGCTTCATCCCCAAAACCAGTCGCTAAATCTATCGCCGCAAAAGCATCATCGGCAGTCAATTCTCCATCGACTAAGGTAGCAACATTATCGATAATGTCTAATGCCTCATCCTTTAATCCTTTCTTAATAGATTTTGCATTGATCTTACCTGTTTTTTTATACGTTTTATAGACTCTTTTACCAACTTTATAGGTAGCTTTAGCAGCTTTTAATAATATACCCCAACCCTCACCGTTGACATCTACTCGTAACACAGGGTTGTTACCCGTATAATTATACGGCGACCAAGCGTAGTATTCATCGGCTCTGGGATCAAGAGTACTGAATTGGCCAATGAATGGATCATAGAACCTGGCTCCATAGTCGTACCAGTTCAGCCCCAACTCATCCTGCAACTCTTTCCCATTATAGAGGTATTTATTCGCAAGAACTCCCGTTGGTTGCTGGTGCAATCCCCCAAACGGGTAGTAGTCATTTCCTTGCACCACGGTAGGCTGAGACGAGCTCATACTCATCGTCATCTGGTCAAAATGCACATCCACATCCCAGTTGCTTTCATTAGACACG
>CAKZYJ010000087.1 GCA_937884755.1 uncultured Flammeovirgaceae bacterium | reverse complement strand
GTCCGTCGATGCGGATACCCTCTTTTACTACACTACACAACCTAACCTATGTTTTAAAAATCGTTTGGTGGCTGAGAAGAGAAGGTAAAGGAGGGTCCGTCGATGCGGATACCCTCTTTTACTACACTACACAACCTAACCTATATCTTTATGGCTTAGATAAGAATTGCTAAGTTCAGCAGGCTACCGCTTGCCTTCAATCCTGTTTGCTCTAAAGCCAATTGATTAATCTTAAATCTCAGTTTAGAGCCTTCTACTACAAAACTGACTGGTGCCCCCTCTTTTGCTAAATCTTCCTCAGTGACAATGAGTACTTCTGATTTCTCTAATTGGGCTACTAATCCAGACAGTTGAGAAGACTCTGTCTTAGGAATGTACACTATGTGGCAACCTTCAGCTTCCGCGGCAGTACTAATGGTTTTTACCTGAACACCGCCTTTGTTCTGTAGATTATCTTGTAGCTCATTAGCTACACCTTTCTCTTGTAGTACACCAATCGTATATCCATCTGATGCTTTCTGAAAATTGATATACTTAGTAAAATTGTATAGATAGATAGCCTCTAGCTTACGCGTTGAAATCTGCGCCTGCGCCTGAATAGTGCAAAGCATCCCAACTACTAAAAACATCCAAAAATATGATCTTACTTTCCACATATACAATTCGTTTCTACGCTTACACTGTTTCCAACTCTGCGCTTGATACAATACAAATGTAGAGGCTCTGAGACATAATAAGAATTGGCCTTTGCCGAATTACCTACATGTGTAATTTTACCTTCAGTTCTTACCTAATTCTGAGAGCTCAACTATGATTTTAATGGCTATTTTTAAACTAGATCACGATTTATTGCAAAACTACTTACTCAGTATATTTTCAGAACTATTGACGATAAGATTAGTCAACTTTACTTTCTTGTCATTTTTTTAATAATAGTCAGAGTATCTCGCAAAATATTAGATAAATAACAGATTTTTTGCTTTGTTTTTTCGTTATTAAAAATAGTATGCTTGCATAACAAATTCCAGAATCACTATATTTGTGATAATAATTGGTAGCGGGAATTTAGATGTAGTAAAGGTCAAATAGTTGTGAGGAAAAAAGTGGAATTTGGAATGAAAAAGAAAAGCCTTTCTGCTAACAGGCAGAAAGGCTTGAGATAAATGGTGATGAGTGGGCTCGAACCACCGACTCACGGATTTTCAGTCCGATGCTCTACCAACTGAGCTACATCACCGTAATGGGCTACAAAACTAGGTAAAATTTTGAACGCTGCAAAAAAATATTAGAAAGTTATACACTATGATGGCTTATATAGGACAGATTGCATTTATCATAATAATAGGAGGTGCATCTTTTGTTTTAGCTAAACGAATTCGGCGAATCCGGCAAAATATTTTGTTAGGGCAGGAAGCAAACCTGAGCAATCAACCGGCTGAACGATGGCGCACTATGTTGCTAGTAGCCTTTGGTCAGCAGAAAATGTTTAAACGGGTTATTCCCGCTTTCTTCCATTTCCTTATATACGTAGGTTTTATCGTTATCAATCTAGAGGTATTGGAGTTTGTACTGGATGGTTTGCTGGGTACACACCGGTTGTTTATGCCGTATCTGGGTGATGTATACCTGGTAGCAATGAATATCTTTGAAACGCTGGCGGTACTGGTCGTTGTAGCCTGCTTAGTATTCTTATGGCGCAGAAATGTGCAGAAAGTCAAGCGGTTTCATGCCCGGGAAATGACCACTTGGCCCAAACTGGATGCCAACCTGATTTTGGTTGTCGAGATCATTCTCATGTTTGCTATCCTAACCATGAACGCGACTGACCAGTTGTTACAATCTCGCCCCAATGCAGGTTATGAGGCTACTGGAACATTGCTTTTTAGCTCATTACTAATGCCGCTATTTGCTGGTTTAGATACTGGTACTTTAGTACTTGTAGAGCGCTTTGCCTGGTGGTTTCACATCATCGGAATTTTGGCCTTTGCTATTTACGTTACTTATTCCAAGCACCTGCATATCTTTCTGGCTTTTCCCAATACGTACTTCTCTCGCCTGGTGCCTAAGGGAAAGATGGATAACATGCCCGCGGTAACCAGAGAAGTACAGATCATGTTGGGGGCTCAGCCAGAAAATGGTGATGAAAATGCCGAAGAGGTAGGTCGTTTTGGTGCCAAAGACGTAAATGATTTAGCGTGGACCGACCTGATGGGCGCTTACGCCTGTTCGGAGTGTGGGCGTTGTACATCGCAGTGTCCGGCTAATCAAACGGGTAAAAAACTCTCGCCCCGCAAGATTATGATGGATACTCGAGATAGGCTAGAGGAAGTTGGAAAGAAACTTGATAAAGGTGAAAATGGATTAGAAGACGGTAAGTCGCTGCTGGACGATTTTATTACACGAGAAGAATTGAACGCCTGCACTAGTTGCAACGCCTGCGTAGAAGCTTGCCCTATTAATATTAATCCACTGTCAATCATTCTTCAAATGCGCCGCTACGTAGCTATGGAAGAAGCTCAATCACCAGCTTCGTGGAATGCCATGTTCTCCAACATTGAAAATAATTTTGCGCCCTGGAAATTTGCTCCTTCAGACCGGTTTAATTGGGCGGATGAATTGAAAAGCGAAGAAGCTATCTCTAACGGGCAGAGCAAAGAGGATGAAGTGACCAAGTAAATAGTTAGAAAGACGATTATTATGAAAGAAATAGAAGTACCGACTATGGCTGATTTAGCAGCCAAAGGAGAAAAGCCAGAGGTATTATTTTGGGTAGGTTGCGCAGGTTCATACGATGATCGCTACAAGCGCGTAACCAAAGCCTTTGCAAAGATTTTAAATGAGGTAGGGGTAAAGTTTGCGGTACTAGGTACGGAAGAAGCTTGTACTGGAGACCCAGCTCGTCGGGCAGGAAATGAGTTTCTGTTTCAGATGCAAGCGGCGGCCAATATTGAAGTGCTGAATGGCTACGAGATTAAGAAAATTGTGACCGCTTGTCCGCACTGCTTTAATACGATCAAAAATGAATACCCCGAATTGGGTGGAAACTACGAAGTAATCCATCACTCTACCTTCCTTCAGCAACTAATCAATGAAGGAAAGATTTCAATGAAAGGAGGCGGCAGCTTTAAAGGTAAGAAGATTACCTACCACGATTCTTGTTATTTGGGACGGGCTAATAATATTTATGAAGCCCCTCGCGAGGTACTGGAAACTTTAGATGCCGATTTGGTAGAAATGAAACGCTGTCGCACTAAAGGCTTTTGCTGCGGAGCCGGAGGAGCGCAAATGTTCAAAGATGCTGAACCCGGTAATAAAGAGGTCAATATTGATCGAACGGAAGAGGCATTAGCTACCGGAGCGAAAACCATTGCCGTAGCTTGCCCGTTCTGCATGACTATGATGAGTGACGGTGTGAAAAATAAGGAGAAGGAAAATGAGGTAGAAGTGAAAGACCTGGCCGAGCTGATTGCGGAAAACAATAATCTCTAATATACGATAAAGTTATCAGTAATAGAGTATCTCGAGATGGCTAACAAATCAAAATCGCACTTATTAATCTGCCTTTTGATTTTATCAGGATTTCTTTTTGCTGTGAATTTCTACGCAGACTTCGCGATTACGAGATTTACTGAATACTTAAAGATAACCTTACCGATTTTTTTCACCTTAACGTTTATCTCGACGACAATCTACTTAATCAAAAGGACCGGAAATACATTCAAAGGTAGTCTAGCTATAACTGCTATATTTTTCTTATTGAATACGGCTTTAGTTGCGGAAGTAATCGCGTTTGAAGTTCACGTGGCTAAGCTCTCTAAAATAGAGAGAAAATTAGAGACATGTGAAAAGGCTGAAGATCAATTCAAGACCGATCTTGCAAGTGAAGCTCTCAAGTATTTCACTTTCGGAATTGGTGAAGACGAAGAATTTACCAAGAAATTGGAAAACGATTATGGTCTCGAAGTTTACCATATGGGATGCATCGTAACTCCTCCATTTAAGTGCTACAATACGCAAGTTGAGCAAGAATTGGGAATGCTAGAACCTACGAACTCGCCGAAAGAGAAAGGCCTACAGTAAATAATAAATTCTAAAAGTTTTCTGAGCTATTTGTAATATTTGAGAAACCGGAAGTTTGTTCACTGCTCAGCGAAACAAAGTGCTGAGTAGTGGGCGGGCATTGGTTGCTTCCCAGAAGACAAAAACAGTAATTCCGGTATACATCAGAGCAAATAACCATGTCCAAGCGTGGGAATTTTGCCAACTCTGTTGCTCAGTTTGGTAAGCAAAGAAGGGGATCATTTGTAGGCTGTGAACACCAATAAAATGGGCTATCCGAAGGTCACCGCCTTCGGTGCTCCAATTAACGAACGGTAAACCTGCTCCACCATCAGCTATGCCTACACTGTGTGAGACTTGCCCAACCATCATGCCTCCTACCGCACTGGCGAAAAGAAACAGCAGTAGTGCTAGCCGGATTGCCAGTAAATAAGAAGGGGATAAATTAGTCTTACCTGCGAAGAAAAGAATCGTTATCCATACAACCAGCAGAGTGTTGACTCCAATAGCATTTCCCATAACCAGGAAAATAGAAGCGTCCAGTACGGTAGAATAGTTGAAATGGGATTGAACTCCTCTTGCTGCCTGAAATACAATGCAAGCAATCTCAATGATCATAGTGATCGCTAATCCCCAAGAAATAATACGAACTGAGCGACGATAATTCTTAAGATATTCCAGAAACCAGCCAACTGTCCATAAATAGATAACAATAGAAAGCGCAAACTTCATAGGCTTAATCCAGGTGTTAATTCCCATTACGATGCGGGAGTCAATGAGGGAAAGCCCTAGAAAGAGTATGAAAAGCCCAATATGAACCACTCCGACGTAAGCTAACAGGCGGTTTCGCCGAACCAGCTCCTGGTAAAAGTCAAGCAAATTCATGAGCTAACTTTTTAGTAGTAATGGTTCGGAAGATGAAATACAGCAGAAGTCCTACTGGGCCTAAGAAAAGGGTGAGTACCAAACAGGGAATGACCAACCAATGAGATACGCCCAACTTCTGAGCATTCTCTACCTCCCAACTCCCAATAAACAGATCAAAGGCTAGGTAGTGGACCCATCCCGCTAAAAGTGACCACGGATTTTCAAAAAGCTGACCTATTTCGGCTAGTGATCCAAAACCTCCCTCACTTTCGCCGAAGGAGGAAATAGCGATCGTAGTATATAGTAAGGCTAACAGAAGCACTACTACCAGCCGAACCAATGTGAGTGTATACTTCCACCGAGGGACTACAATAAGCAGTAGCCAACCAAGAAGAGGGAAAGAATTAGCAATAGAGAAAACAGATTCAGGTTGCATAAGTGGAGGGTATGCGGTAAAAATAACAATTCATTTGAAACAGTATTCAAATCTGGGCTAAGATCGATAATTGCTAAGCAAAAGACCGGGAAAATCAGGTGAATCGCACGATAGCGTACATAGATCTACTGAAAAGCTTGGTGAATTGTCATTCGGCTGAGGTTTAACCTAAATAGCTAACCACCATTTTTATGCTTGCCCAGAGAAACTAGTAAATGCTTAACTTTACCTAACAGGTGCCAGCGGTCCGAAAGTGATGGGATGGCTACTCCTAATGTATAAATATCTACTCGTGCCATGCTTCAGCATCTTTCCAAGATAGAGCAGCTCATTTGCTCATTTGATAAACCCACAAAAAAAGTTCTGGAGGAAATAACGGTGATTCAGAGTTTTAAAAAAGGTGATGTTCTGCTTACAGAGGGCGAAGTATGCCGTAGGAGTTTTCATTTGACTCGAGGTATCGCCCGAAAATACTACTTAAGCGAAGGAAAAGAAGTAACCACTGAATTCTATTTTGAAGATGATCTGGCGGTAGCATTCAGCAGCTACACTTTTCAAGAGCCGAGTCGTGAGTATATTGATTGTCTGTCTGACGTCTCAGCGAGCGTAATTGACTACCAAGCATTTCAACAAGCAAAACAGCGTTTTCCTAAGCTGATGGAGATGGACTTACTGCTTACTGAAGTATACGCTGGCTGGCTCGAGGAAAGTCTGTTTGATCGACATACACTTTCAGCCGCCCAGCGGTACAACAAGCTACTAGCACAAACTCCCCACTTATTGCAGCATATCAAACTAACGCATATTGCGTCTTATTTAGGTATTTCGCTGGAAACACTGAGTCGTATCCGGGCAAAAAGGTGATTATTTGATGTAGGTCAAATGTTTTGAGGTCGCTTTGTAGGTACTTCGCAATACGTGAAACACCTACCAACGATGAAGCATCCAAAGAGCATTTCTATTTTCCTGATCATTCTCTTCATAATAGCTCCCATTCTAGTCAAAGCCCAAACGCCTTTGGACTCAGCTGGGACTGAAAAGATACATATGGTAACGTATACCAAAAACTTTAGTAAGCGCTACCAAGGGTGGTCTATACAATATCGAGAATTTAACGGAAGTACCGATGAGTTTGTCATTCCGATTACGCTTAGCTTCGGAAGTACTCGTATTAACCAGACCCTACTGGAAAAGAAAGACATTACCTCTCTGGATACCTATTCTTTAGGACTAGGTTTTGACGGGTATGAAAGGTTAGGCAAAGGTACGTATCTGAATCTCGGGCTAGGTGCAATGGCCGGTCTAGAATCTATTGAGACGACTAAACAGCAAAACATAAATCGTTTTTTGATTGGTGGTACCTCAAAGATAGGTTTGCTGTTTGTACCCTTTCAGGAACTAGGGTTGGTATTTGGAGCCAACGCCCTAGGACGACTCTCCAACTCCAGAGTTGTTCGCTACGATCTAGGAATGAGCTTAGAGGTGGGCATTAATTTTTAATTGTCATGGCGATGAGTCAGACTTCAGCGCGAAAAAGAATTATTGGAATTGACCTTGCTCGAGCGTTGGCCGTTATCGGGATGATCATTGTTAACTTTAGAGTGGTTTTCGGTGATGAGGGGGCACTTTGGTTACAACGTACAGTAGGTATACTGGATGGGAAAGCCGCGGCGACTTTTGTAGTCTTGGCAGGAGTGGGCCTAGCTTTTACAACCAATACTGCCTTACGGAATAAGGACGAAGTAAAATTACGCATAGTCCGTAAAAGGATCGTAAAAAGAGCATGCTTTCTATTTGTGATAGGTTTATCCTATTTGTTGATTTGGCCTGCGGATATTCTTCACTTCTATGGAGTATACATGCTCATCATTCTATTACTATTAAGGAGTCGTGCGAGCATAATTTTACTTGTTAGTCTTGCGCTCATTGTAATTTACCCCCTGTTAATAATGCTTTGGCCTTACGAGACTGGTTGGGATTTTGAGGCACTGGCGTACCAAGGATTCTGGACATTCAACGGTTTTATGAGCAACCTCTTTTTCAATGGATTTCACCCAGTAATCCCCTGGGTATCCTTCATGCTGGTGGGTTACTGGTTGGGTAAGCAGGACTTACATAACGAGAAAGTGGTCAAGAGAATATTTTGGATTTCCTTAGGCGTTTTCCTCGCTATTCAAGGCTTATCCTTCGGAGCAATCACCGTATTATCCGCTGGTAATCCGCAAGTAGCTCAAGAGTTAACCGAAATCATAGGAACCAGTCCTATGCCGTCTTTACCAATGTATATGCTCAATGGTATTGCCATTGCCTTTACAGTGATTTCGGGCTGTATCTTACTGACTAAACCTTATGGAAATAGTAAGTTAGTGAAGGCGTTAAGAAAAACTGGAAAACTAGCTTTGACGTTTTATGTCGCCCACGTAGTAGTAGGAATGGGCGTAGTAGAACTGGTCGCTCCAGCCAAATTAGGACATTACCCGATTGGTTTCTCAGCCGTATACGCCATTTTTTTCAGTGTTAGTTGTGTATTTTTTGCAGTTTATTGGCTAAAGTATAATCAGATTGGGCCATTGGAGGGAATAATGAGAAAGCTGACGGGTTGAACAGCTAGATGAATAGAACTGTCTAAGGTTCAATCTGAGCAGAGGTGAGATAGAGCAGCCAATCGTCACCTTCTTGAGGAGGTTCCATCTCTCTGGAATTCGTGATCGTACCTACTTCGTATCGCTGATCAGTATTCTGAGCATTAATCCAAACCGCCTGGTATTCTCCAGGGGCAACTTTTACCTCTACAGATTGAGGACTTTCTAGGTACACTAGGTATCGGCGGCCTTCATCAGCCAGGCAATAGCCAGCCGAAGTCAAATCTTGGCGGGGTTTCATCTCATAGAATGGGGTTTCTTCGAAGAAGTCCCATACTTTTTTAACTACATCGTGCTTCTCTTGAACTTTATGGGCGAAATCCAATGTGCCACTGAAGCCAGAGGAAGAACTGCTAGTCATATCGCCGAAATTGATCGCCCCTGCCGCCATAGTAATGACGTAGGCATGTTTCCGAACATCATCTAGTGAGTAGGGTGGGTGCCCGAAGGTATTGCCCGGCCATAGTGTTTCTTGTACATATAAAGGCTTTTGTGGGTGATGGCTTTCCGTTAACCCATTGTATAATTTTCTATGGTCTAAGGTCTTTGGCCCTTGAAGTATTCCATAGTCATGCCATTCGTAATTTATAAACTGATCGTCCCCAGTGCGATTGTGTACCGAAAGTAGATGACCGTAAGGATCATTCTCCTGAATTTGTTTCGCCAGCCAATCAATCTCCTCCATCGTTAAGTAGGGCTTCTTGGGTAGTCTTGGCTCAGGACCACCGAGCATAAAAAGATGGTTCCAGTAGGCACCAAAACGAGACAGCGTATACCGGATATATTGTTTTTGCCGTGTAGTATCCCGAGGGAATTCAGAGCCACGTCCGAAGAGACCGGCGAAGGGATAAATCAGGATTTTACGATCTTTCAGTTCGTTAAGAATGACTTCCGTACGGCGATACTCAGCGGGGTTAGGTTGTTGCGTTTCATTGTTCCACAGATCGGGGGTGCTCCAACCCTTTCCTCTTTTTTCTTCGTCGCGATTCAAGTAAAAGCTGGCAATAGAAAGCATATTGTAGCCTTGTCTCTGAACCCATTCTAAAAAATTAGTGCGCATTGAGTCATTCCAGACCTCGCCAGTCACGGAGTTTGATTGATTCGCAAAGAAACGATCGCCGATATGAAAACTACGAATGAGTTCGGCTTCTCCGTTCTGATAGCCAAACCAGATCGGGTTATCTTCGTAAGCCGAGATTAGTCCTGGAATATCAGAATCCAGGCACTGAAACGAACCAGATTGAGAGAGGTCAGAACCAGCAAAAGATGCTTCATACTGCCATGTACCTACCTCATCGGGCATAAATCGGATACGCCAGATATCGTCACCATCGTAGAAGCCGTATATCTCAGTGCTTTTGCCGCTTGGGCTCTTAAATGTAGTCTTTAGCGTTTCCCGGAAAGGAGCCGATGATTTATAGGATAGTGAAGTTTCAAATCGCCCCCATTTTCCTACTCGCTCTGCTACCCCAGTTGGATTGGCCAATGTTTCCGGATGACCGGAGACTGTAGGCGGTGATGCAGCTTTTTGCAGAATAATTTTGTCCAAAACAAAGCCTTGGCTGCGCGAGACTATTTCTAGCGTGTGCGAGCCGGGTTGATCAACTAAGGCGTACACTTTTCCGTCTCGGATAGTATTGGGAGTGTGGACGCCCGGCCCCTTTGGTAACGATGACCATACGAGTGTATCAGCATGGACGCGAATGCCCTTCGGGCGAAGGGTGGAATCCTTGGCAGCGTAAAGTGGGTTCCCGTCTAAAGTAACGTAGCAATCGTTTTTTCCGGTATCTCGCCCCGGGGCCAGGCACAGTAAGTATATGTAGTACTTACCCGGACTTTCTATCGTAATATCAAACGTGAGTTTTCCCTGATGACGCGCTGCGTTATCCTGTAGGGCTTGGCCGCTCGTTCCATCAACCAGTCGCCAGCCAGCGACGGTAGTAGCGTGCTCGGCTTCTAATGCAATGACTCCGTTTTGTTCTTCAAACTGAGGCTGAGCGGAGCCTGGATAAGTATAAGTGAAAACCAGAGGAAGGAAGATAAGACAGCGTAGCATAACCGAAAAAATCGTCGAATCTATTTTAGGACATAATCTTTAGTGTGACCATGTGCTCAAAACTAGGTAGCTCTAACGTAGTAATCTCGCCATCGCTGCTAAGATTGCCGCTACTCATAGTTTCACCGGTATAGGGCGAGATAAACTCGTACGAAAATTCACCTTCCGGTAGATTCAACTTTATCCAGTCGGTAGCCTGACCCGATAAGAAAATGGCGTACTGCTCACCGACTTCGGATAAGCACTGAGTGTCCACTCCCGGCGCGTGAACTACGGTCGAGAAATCAGGCTGCATACGAATGTAATCTAATGACTTCATAAAATCATGCAGGTACGTTAGCTGTCTACGAAAGGTAGTACTACCTCCTCCAGGGGCATTGTTCTCTCCCTTTCCATTCTCAGCTCCTACGAAAAACGAATAGTCCAGATTATTAAATGCACCACCACCCGCTACGATAAACTGCCAGGCTTGTCGGAGGTAGGTAGTATCCGAACTACCGGCAAACCCAGATTCATCGAAGTTGAGCGGGCGGTCCCAGGCGTAGTTCATCCAAACGGCTTCCGGCCAGGCGTAATGAAAATTGATAATATCCACTTTATCATTTACTTCTTCTAGGGAGTGACGGAAGTTACAGTAGTTTTGAGCAATGAGATGTTCTTTAGGTAACTCCCTCTCAGTGGCTGCAATCTGATCAACCATTACCTGTTGCCATTCCAGTGAAGCTTCGGAGGCGGTATGTGCCCATTTAGCCCAAGTCAATTCTTCTGGATCTAGTGTTTTTAGCGTCCGCATTGCATCTTGCGGATCATCCGACCAGGGTTCATTCTGGGTTTCAAAGAAGATGTTATCAAACTCATTGAGTTCGGTGACAATTTTTTCTACCAGCTTTTTCTGGTAATTAGTAAGTGAGCCGTTGGCTAGCGTGTTGGATTTTTTCCGGTCTACCTCAGGAATATCATTGACATTATTCCCAGAGTTAAATGGGTTACGCTCCCAGGAGCTATCCTGATAGGTAGAGCAGAAAAAAGTAACTTCTACAATAATATCTCGCTGATTGGCCTCACGAATGAAGTCGGTGAGGCGAGCGAAATAATCGGGGTTCCATTTATCCAGGTCCAGCTTCTTTTCTCCTTCGTACAGTCCGGCTTCATCGGTACGTTTCCAGGGCGTGATGTAGCGGTTAACTGCCGGAGCTAATGTATTATTTCCGATATTAAAACTACCCGGAATTTCTACGTAGGAACCGACAAAAATCCGGGTATAGTTCATGCCTTCTTGCTGTAAGGTTTCCAGGTAAGCTGTATAATCGAAATCCAAATTTAGCACGGCCCCGTAGTGTTCTGCGGAAGTGATTAGCAGCGTGGGTTCATCCTGATAGATAAAATAGTGAGGGTTATCCGGATGTAACGCGATGGGTTGTGCTGCACTCCGATCAGGCGTAAGTAGGCTAATCGTAAGCAGCAATAATAAGGTGAATCGTAAAAAATGAGACATGGTAGGTTATTGGTTAGTAGGTTAGAATTCAGTTTGATTCCTGAATTTATCTGGCACATGGCGCGAGATTACAAATCCTAAGCAGCCAGAGTGTGGAGTTATTCTAGTTTGGTAGTAACGTTTCGTAAATACATATCGGCAATTACTAGCGCGGCCATGGCATCTACAATAGGTACTGCCCGAGGCACTACGCAGGGGTCGTGCCGACCCTTACCTGAGACCGTCACCGATTCACCGGCTTCATTCACACTATCCTGATCCTGCATAATGGTAGCCACCGGCTTGAAGGCGACCCGGAAATAAATGTCCTCGCCGTTAGAGATACCTCCTTGTATACCACCCGAATGGTTGGTTTTGGTTCGAATGGTTCCTTCGTCGTTATAGATCTCATCATTGTGTTCCGAGCCGCGCAGAGTAACCCCTTCAAAGCCGCTGCCATACTCAAAGCCCTTAACAGCGTTGATGCTTAGCATAGCTTTTCCTAGCTCCGCGTGCAGCTTGTCAAATACGGGTTCACCCAGCCCAACCGGTACTCCGGTAATCACCGCGCTTACTACCCCTCCAATTGTATCCCGGTCTTTACGAACACTGTCAATGAGCTGTATCATTTGTTCCGCGGTTTCCAGGTCAGGGCAGCGCACTGGAGTAGCTTCGGTTTGAGAAAAGTCTAACGCTGAATAAGGCTTTGCTAGCTGTAAATTACCTACCTGAGAAACATAGGCTTGAACTTCGATTCCGCGGTGTCTTAAAAAGAGTTTAGCTACTGCCCCAGCGGCTACTCTAGCGGCTGTTTCCCGTGCCGAACTGCGACCGCCCCCCCGGTAGTCGCGCACTCCGTACTTAGCATGGTAGGTATAGTCGGCGTGCGAGGGGCGAAATTTATCGGCAATGTGGGAGTAATCTTTACTACGCTGATCTTCATTAGGAATATAGATGGCTAATGGCGTGCCCGTTGTTTTTCCCTCAAATACTCCCGAAAGAATCTGAAAGGTATCGCTCTCGCGGCGTTGGGTAGTAATTTTGGATTGGCCCGGCTTGCGACGAATGAGCTCCTGCTGAATAAAATCCTCGTCAATGGAAAGGCCCGATGGACAACCATCAATCACTACCCCAATTCCTTTTCCGTGAGATTCCCCAAAGGTGCTGATTTTAAACAGCGTTCCGTACGTATTACTCATAAATCAAAGCTAAAAGCAGGCAGCAAATTAACCAAACTTATTTCTTAAACACCACTACCGCAGTAATAACCAGCATTCCAATAATTAAGATATTGGCAGCTAACTGAAGCCATCCATCGTTTCCTCGGCTTTGTAGCGTATTATCTACACTAGCAATTTTATTGTAAAACGCACCTACATCCTGAGAGCTGATGTACTCGTTCTTGCGGCTTTTCCCCTCAACTTTTACGGTTATATCCGATCGTAAAGTATCGTACTGCCGGGTAGATGGGTTGAAGAAAATCCAATTGAAGTAATTGCCTAGGTCATACTCACCCGGTTCGTTGGGTACGGCATAGTAGGAGAATGCTTTAGAACCGGTTACGTAATTGTTTCGGCGATTAATATTTTGCTCAACGCTGGGGTCATAAAAGTCGAAATCATCCGTAGTGCGAACAGTGGGTTTCTCAATATAATTGATATTTCCTTCGCCAACGATTTTGAACGTATAGTTAAAACTATTGCCAGTATTCAGGGCCTGCTCGGAAATTGACTCATCTAGTCGGTAGTTACCTACCGCTACTGCTTGGTTTTGCGGATGAGGTGGAAGTTCTCTAACGTGCACGGTATGAGGATCAGTGCGGAAAGTCTTAAAGTCTTCCTGCCGCCTCCGCCCGAAGAACGAAGGATTCTTGGCCACCTTATACTTAATCATAGTGAGCGGAACGCTGGGAAAGCGGATGGGCTCAGTGTTATTGGGGTAATAAGTCGCCTGGTATATTTTATATTGGGTGTAACTCTCACCGTTGATGGTGACGGGCTGGCCGTTGATGTTCTCAATATTGAAATTTTCCTCCCACACGCTGGAAGGGCGAATCTCCTTCAGAATGTCGGTGAGCTGCTTCCCAATATCGTAAAACTGAAGTGGGGCCTGATTTTTATCCGACAGATAAAACGCTAAGGTGGTAGTAAATCCTTCTCCCAGATAAACGGTATCTTGACTGGTAGTCAGTGCCAGAAATGCCTCGGCTTTCACATCTACAAACTCCTGGGGCTGGCTACGTCTTCCGAAC